>CAZGYS010000152.1:0-11738 GCA_964530305.1 uncultured Leptospiraceae bacterium | reverse complement strand
CGACAAGGTCTGGTGCGTGGAGCGCCAGCCGGATCTGGCGGAGAAAGCACGTGAATTCCTGACGGGCAATCCCGGCGGCGAAAACGTGGAAGTCGTCTCCTCGGACGTGCGGAACTTTCTACCTCCGGAAGCGGTGGACGTGGTCATCTGCGAAATGCTGCACTCGGCCCTCCTGCGCGAAAAGCAGGTGGAGATCATCGCCGATTTCAAACAACGCTATCTGGAAAAATTCGAAACCCTGCCGCGCTTCATACCCGAGGCCACCATGCTCTTCGTGGAAGCGGTCCATCGCGATTACGACTTCTTCGGCTACCACGCTCAGGTGCCCGTCTTCGAGGACCCCATCAACCCCTTCGCCGGCACCACCGTTCTGGGCGAGCCGGTGAGTTACGGTCTGTTGGATTACGGCGCGGAGTTGCCCGACCGGATCAGCTTCAGCGGAACGTTGCCCATCACCGAATCCGGCACGTGCAATGCATTGCGATTTCGCACGAACAACATCCTGGCGGTCATGCCCGAGACCGAGGATTTCGCGGGCTGGCAGAATCAGCACCTGATCATGCCCCTGGGCAAGGACGTTTCCATGGCCGCGGGGGACTCCTTGAACGTCGCCTTTCAGTACCAGCCGGGTGACGAACTGGAAAGCTTGGCGGACAGCCTGGTCGTATACTGACGCCCCGGCGAACATTGCCGTCCGACCCGACGTCTAAAGGACGTGAACAGGGGAAGGAACCTTTTATTTTTAGCGCTATGTCCGGTCCTGCTCCCGGTCCTGCCGTGCGCCGGACCCGGAGTCGATTCGAATACGCTTCCGGCGAAATCCACCGAATATAAAATCGAAAAGCGCAAGCTGGAGCGCGGTCGCCATGGTCGGGTCACCATGGAGATTCCCATCCTCAAGTATCCGGCCCATCGCGATTTTCAAAAGCGCGTCAACGCGAACCTTTCGAACATGTTGCTCAAGGAAGCGGCCGTCTTCGAAAAGATGTACCAGGCATATCCCGAGGACGCCGCGGTTTCGCGCAAGCACCTGCAACTGAACTGGACTTTTCTTCCGGTGCATGTCGGCAAACGCATCCTGTCATTGCGATTGTTCCGATACGAGTACTCGGGCGGGGCCCACGGCAGCCACCTGGTCGTGACGCGCAATTACGATCTCAAGGCCGGGCGCGAAATCAAACTAGCCGATCTTTTTCGGCCCGGTACGCCCTGGCTGAAACGGCTTTCCACATTATCGCGGGAATACCTGGGAGGTCGTCTGTCGTGGGCGGACGGAATCGCCCCAAAAGAGAAGAACTTCGAGGCCTTTTTGATCAAGCCCGAGGGACTGGGACTGATTTTTCAGACGTATCAAATCGCGCCCTACGCCGCGGGCATCGCGGAGATCACCATTCCCTGGCGGGAGCTTCGCTCTGTTTTGCGAACACCGGCCGTTGAATTGACGGGCACTAAATGATCGCGACGCAGACCTCGACTTCGCCTTTGGCGCCGAAGCGTTCTCCGTATAATTCGAAGTCGGTCTTGTAGGTTCGCCGGAGATCCGAATCCCAGACATAGGACCAGACCGATTGCAACGCGGCCGGAAAATCGCCCGAGGTGGGGAAGACCGCGTAGCGCGCGGCGGCGATGGTTCGTTTCGTCATGCCGGCGGGCGCTTCGTAGTCGGCGGGGACGCGGCAGCCGGCGATGAGGCTGTAGGGCCCGTTGTGATCGCTTTCATAATCCAGATAGAGACCCAGGACATCCTGATCCATGCGGCCGGTGATCCGCTTCAAGTGCTCGGAATAGAACTTTTCCCAGAAAGGCGGAATCTCCCGGGCGGCGCGACCCTCGGTGTTCTCCATACGCAGCTCAACGCCAACGATATGAAATTCCGGGACTTCCCTGATTTCGTATTCCATAGTCGGCAGGACTAAGACCATGCCCGTCCGGGGTCCAGCAGGATTTGACGTACCGGTCATGAAGTCGGCTGCTTAACTGGATTTAAGACTTGCCTCCTGAAGCCCTCGTTCAGGAATGGTCGTTTCCGCCCTTTTTAGGCTGGAATTGTGCGTCCTTACATGCTATACTGACGCCACCATCGCGTAGCGAATCGTTCGACACAGCTCCAGGGAGAACCACATTATGTCTAAAGCCGGTCTTGCAAAATATCTGCCGAAACTGGTCTCGAAAAAAGGCAGTATGCCTCTATATATCACCTGGTTCGTAACCAATCGCTGTAATCTTTTCTGCGAACACTGCTTTTATTCCGCCGAGCTGAACCAGCCCACCCAGGAACTGACCCTGGACGAAGTGGAGCGCATGACGCAATCCATGGATAACTTTCCGGTTCTGTTGTATTCGGGCGGGGAGCCCTTCATGCGCAAGGATCTGGCCGAGGTCACTCACGCCTTTTATAAAAACTGCGGCGTGCGCTACTTGAGCATTCCCACCAACGGCACCTTTCTGCGCCCCACCGAGGAAATCACGGCCCGCATGTGCGAACTTTGTCCGGACATGACCATCGTGCTTAACTTCTCCATCGACGGATTGGAAACCGAACACAATCGCATTCGCGGTTCGAACAAATCCTTCAACAATGTAATGAAGACCTTCCACAAGATGAAGGAATACAAGAAGAAGTATAAGAACCTGCGCACCGGTTTCGTCTGCACGTTCACGCAAACGAATCAGGACACCATTCATGATCTCTACGATCACCTCAAGGCCCAGGGGCCGGACAACATCTCCATCAACTTGATTCGCGGAACGCCCAAGGATCCGCTGGTTAAGAACATCGATATCGAAAAATTCAAGTCCATCACCAGGCGCGTGCAACAGGACCTGGAAGACGTGGCCCTGCCCGGTTACGACGAGTTCCTGGCCGCCATGAGTCACGAGAAGTACGACATGGTCGTGAAGACCTACGAAGACCAGGGCTTCCAGACCGTATGCTACGCTTCGCAGATTGCCGGCGTCATCTATCCCCAGGGAGACGTGTATCCCTGTGAGATGCTCGACAAGGACAAGATGATCGGCAACATCCGCGACTTCGACATGGACTTTCGTAAGCTCTGGATGAGTCAGCGTAATAAGGAAATCGCCGATTGGATCGTGGATTCAAAATGCTACTGCACCCACGAGTGTAACGTGCATTGCAACACCGCCTTCAACGCCAAGTACTTCACGAAGATCGCGGCGGGCGCGGCGGTGCGCAAGACCAAGAAACTTTTCACCGGCAAGAAACCGGCGGCGGGCGGCGTAGTGGCCGACTACTCTCCGGCCGGCCCTTCGCAACCGGCGCCCGAAGCCAAAGCTCCGACGGAAAAAGAAACCGTCAGCGCCGGCAAGGAATAAGCCGAATACCATCGCCTCGATGCAAGGCGAACGGCCCGTTTCCAGTAATGGAGCGGGCCGTTTTCTTTTTCAGGCCTGAACCAGGGCCGCGCGTATCCGTCTCCAGCGCTCATACTTCGCGCGATAGTCGGGTCGTTCCGCCGCGGGACGGGCTTCAGCTTGAAGAGCATCCGCCATCGGTCTCGGCTCGCTCCATTCCAGGGCCAGCATGCGCGCGCCTTCCAGTGAATCATTCCGTCCACCCGCGCGAAATATCTCCGGCGCCAGCAGGCTCTCCAGAATCTCCCGTACCAATGGCGATGCCGTCAGACTTCCCGACAGGATGATTCTTTTGACCGCGCGACCTTCGGACAACCGTGTCGCCATGGCCACCGCCTGAAAAGTCATGCCTTCCACCACGGCCCGCAGTTTCTCATCCGCGGTATGCTCCGGGCGGACTCCCTTGAGCACGAATCCCAGGGTTTCTTCATCCTGCGCCCGGTCCCGATGGAGCTCCGACAAACAGATCAGCTCCGGTCGGTGCCGGGCCGCGGCCACGACGCTTTCGTCTTCCAGGCGCCCGCCGGGGTAGTGTTCCCGGACATACCATTCCAACACATTGCCCCCATTGTTCCCGGCGATGCCCTCCACCAGCATGTCACCGTCCAAAACATAGCACCAGGTGTCGGAACTCCGACGCCGGCCCGGCCATTCCCCCTCCGGAACGCCGATTCGGGCCGCCATGCTGGTACCGATGGACAAACTCATGGTGTCGGAACTCCGACCGGCCCCGGCCAGATGCGCCAGCGGACCGTCGGCACCGCCCGGCAGCCATGCGGCCCCCCCGACCAGCCGCTGGAAATCGGCGGACAGGCCATCGCCCGGGGTCGGGCCATTGATGGGAAGTCGGCCATCCTGAACTTCCGGCAATTTGTCGGAACTCAGACCCGCGGATGCGAGGATATCGGCATCCCAGGTCCGGTCGCGCAGATTAAACAAGCCGCTGCCGGCGGCACTGGAAAAATCCTCCACGGGGACACCAATCAGACGAGCCAGCAGAAATGACTTGATGGACAGAGCCCGAGCAAAAGCACCGAAGAGCTCCGGTTCATGCTCCCGATACCAGAGCAGGCGATACAATGGATAAGAGGGCGAAAGGGGACACCCGGTTCGCGCGCGGCGATTCTCCTTCACGTAAAGAGGCCGCGCCCGTTCACATTCCGGGGCCGCCCGGCGATCCGCCCAGATACTCAAGGGCGTCAGAGGCTTGAAGTTCGCGTCGGTCAAAATCAGCGAATGCATAAACGTGCCGGGGCTGATGCAATCCGCGGGCCCGGCTTCGCGCAGACATTCCGTCATGACCCGAACGACCGCTTCCAGGATCTCCTCCGCGTCCAATTCCGCGAACCCATTCGCGCCGTAAGCGGCCCGGTAGGCGACCGAGTACGTCGCCTTTACGCCGCCTTGCGCGTCGAAAACCGCGGCCCGAGTTCCGCTGGTTCCGACATCAAGGGCCAGAACGGATGAGTAGGAATGTTGCATGGAATGTAACGGCGACCCTCCAAAAAGGTTCTTGACCCTTCACCGGTCAAGCGCGAGAAAAGCAGGACATGCATGAGCCGCGCACGGGATTGTTTCGCAATGAATACGTGCGTTACGTAGTTTTTTTCCCGCTCCTTTTCCTCTTCGTCTACCTGGCCGTCAACTCCCATGTCTTTCGGATGAACTATCAGGAAATGGGGGACGCCGCCGCCAACGCCCTGCAGATTGAGCGCGCCGGTCAGTTCCGGGAAATGCTGGGGCCATACTCCCGGGGGCGCTTCCATCACTTCGGGCCGGCTTCTTACTATTATTTCGCCTTGATGGAGTACCCCCTCTTCTTCGTCAAATCGCCCCATGGCCGCCACATCATCGCGCAGGCGATTCTTAACATTCTGATCCTGATGGCCGTGCTGCACATCCTCTTTCATTCATTGGAAAATCGAAGGCGCATCTATTTATTTCTGGCGGCCTTGTTCTTCGCGTATTCGCCGCTGGGTCCGGGACACTTCCTGAATTCCTGGGGGCCGGCCATCCTGGTCCTACCCATGCTGTTGTATGTTCTGGCTTGCGTGAAGATCGCGCTGGGAGAAATGAAGTATTTGATCTTCGCGACCATCGCGTCGGTCTTCATCGTGCACAATCACATCGGTGGTCTGACTACCGTCGTACCCTTGATGGGCCTGGCGCTCTTTCTTAACTATCGCAATCGCCATGGCCGACCGAAGTGGCTGGGCGGGGACAACCTCAAGTATCTGCTCATCGCCGCGGCGATTGTACTCGTCACGTCCATTCCGCCCATCATCGAACAGTTCATCGCGCCCCAGGGCAACATCGGCAAGATTCTGGGTTTCGTTCTCGGAAATCAGTCCTTTCGCAAGCTTTCCGGCGCCTTGAATTACATTTTCGCGTACTACGCCAATCCCCTCAAGCCGCTGGTGGATATTCCGCCCGTGCTGGTAACCCTGGGCGTGCTGGCGCTGGGACTTTTCTCAGCCTCGGATTCGCGCTCGTTCCCACGTTATCTCTACATCTTCGCGGCCACGGGCCTGGGTCTGGCGGTTTTCGGAACCCTGAAGATCATCGGCGGTCTGGCGCCCTTCATCTACTGGAACCACTATTCCTTCGTGGCCATCTTCTTCTATTTGAGCGCCTTGACCGTGTCCAACATGATCAAGTTGCCCGCGGCCGACGGCAAGGGCTTCCGAAGACTGGCCGTGATCGGTATGGTCCTTGTGACCGGGCTTTTGTATCGCGCGCAGCATAAGTACGACGACCAGGCGGAGAAGTTCCTGCTGGCCCTGGCGCCCGGCAAGGGCGCGGTCCATCGCCTGCAATGGAAGTTCGACGCGGCCAACCTGGGTCAATGGGCCGTGGCCACGGGCCTGTCCCTGCGCATGGAGCGCGCCGGTTATAAGGTTTGCGTACCCGACCTGTGGTTGTTCATGTTTCCCGCGGACATGACCTGCAAGGGTAAAGTAAAGGACGCGAAGGATCTGGTGCTCTGGGAATTGCGAACCATCCCCGAACAAAAACAATTTCGCGTAGCGGCCCCCGGGACGTTTCAGTATCGACAAACCGAAATTCGCGTACGCACGGACGGCAAGCTCGTGGGCGATTCATTCCAGGGCGGTAAGCTCCCCGACGAAAAAGGAAAGTAGCATGAAGGATTATTTATTCGGCGCATTGCGCAAACACCCGCGCGAAATGGCCAGCCTCAACGGCATTCGCACCATCGCCATTTTCATGCTGGTCTACGTGCATATGTTTCGCACGCCGGCTCCGAACTATGTTCAGGAAACCTGGTGGCTGACGAACTTCCTCAACAACGGTTCCCAGTCCATCGACATGTTCTTCGTGTTGAGCGGATTTCTGATTTCGGCCCCGCTCCTGCGCGACCTGCAACGCACGCACACCATGGACCTGAAGATGTTCTTCATGAAACGGTCCTTGCGTATTTTTCCGCCCTATTTCATCTTTCTGTTCCTGTGGTATTTCATGGTCATCCCGACCTTCCCCGCCGAGTTCCGCGAATTCGCGTCCACCTGGATCTGGTCGGACATTCTCTACGTCAGTAACTACCTGCCGCGCACCCTGATCCACGGCTGGTCGCTTTCGCTGGAAGAACAGTTCTACCTGGTTTTTCCCATCTTTTTATTGTTCGTCTACAGAAAGACGCCGGAGAAATGGCGGCTGCCCCTGCTGGGCTTCGTCACCATTCTACCCATGCTCTGGCGCTGGGGCTACCTTCAGTTCGTCATGCTCGGTCTGCCCGAGATCCAGCACAAGACTCTGTATAATGAGCAGATGTACTATCCGTTTCACGGACACATCGATTCGATCTTCTTCGGCATCATCGCCGCGTATATTTTCGATAACCGTCCCCAGTGGATCCAATGGCTCATGGAGCGCGTCGTGCTCCGCCGCGTCGTGCACGCAAGCGCCTGGTTGACCATCATCGGCTACTCTTTCTTGATCGACGAGTTCGAGACGGGCTTTCTGAGCATGGTCATCCGTTACAATGTCTTCAGCATCGCCTGGGCCATCGTGATGATCCTCACTCTGCGGGAGGGCAGCTTCCTGAACCGAATTCTGTCCTGGGGTATTTGGACGCCTTTCGCCAAATTATCTTATTGCGCTTACATTATCCATGTGGTCATCATGGTCCCGGCGGCGCGTTCGATCTTCCTGAAATACCCGAAGGTGACGGAAGTCGACATTTTAATCTGGTTTATTCCGGTGGGCCTGGTGATCTTCTTCTTCGCTTATTTGTTTCACCTGGTCGCGGAACGTCCCTTCATGATCTGGCGCGATAAAATCGCCCAGCGCATGAAGGCGAAAGCCGCCGCCGCAAGCTGACGCGCGCCCCACAAGCCGTGTGAGCGCGCGGGCTCTCGCTGAATCGCCTTGAGCAAGGGCGATTCGGCGCGTATTGATACCATGAAGCTTCGGACCACGGCGACACTCTTTCTTTTACTGGTCTCTCTGTTTGCCTGCCGGCCCTATTCGGATCGAGAGGCCGTACCGGCGCAACGGGGTACGCTGAATCTTTCCCAGTGGGATTTTCGCCGCGACGGTCCGCTGGAGTTGAACGGCGACTGGGCCTTTGCCTGGCAAAGACTTGAAATACCCGCGCCCAACCCCGGCAAGAGTACGCCGGCCGACGTTGAATA
This sequence comes from uncultured Leptospiraceae bacterium, assembly GCA_964530305.1. Taxonomy (GTDB): domain Bacteria; phylum Spirochaetota; class Leptospiria; order Leptospirales; family Leptonemataceae; genus CAZGYS01. The sequence continues at coordinate 3,711 of CAZGYS010000152.1, read as the reverse complement.
TCTGACCGTTCCCTCCGATTGGACTCGTCCGGGCCGGCCGGCCTCGGGCTACGGCGTCTATTCCCTGGAAGTGCGCTTGCCCCGCAAGAACATGCGCCTGGCATTACGCATCCCTGAAATGGGAACGGCCTACAGCCTGCTTCTGGACGGCCGTGAAATCGCCTCCAACGGGCGCGTGGGTACCACGCGCGCCAATTCGCGTCCGGAGTTTCGACCGGTGCTGGCGACTTTTCAAAACACGGGCGAAACGATGAGGATCACGGCCCGGGTGGCGAACTTTCACCATCGCCAGGGAGGCATGTGGCTGCCCCTCACTCTGGGCTCCGAGCATACTTTGCAAAGGGATCGCCTCTGGCGCATGGCCGTGGAGCTGCTCTTCGCCGGCGGCTTTCTGTTTATCGGGATCTACCATCTCATACTAACGGGTCTGTGGCTGCGGTATTCGCGTAACTGGAATCCCATGACCTTGTACTTCGGGCTCTTCTGTTTGCTGATTGCCCTGCGCTCCATGATTCGCGGCGAAAGACTGCTGTACCAGTTGTTGCCGGAGATGCCCTGGCACATGGTCATTCGCCTGGAATATCTGAGTTACTACGTAGCCATGGTCGTGCTGGCGCGATTTTTTCATTCACTGTTTCCCGACGAGTTTCATCGCCTGGCCCTGCGACTGGTGGACATCGCGGGCGGCGTCGCCGTCGCGGCCGTGCTGGTACTTTCGCCCATGCTGTTCAGCGCCACGCTGCCCATGTTTCATGCCTTTACGCTGCTCATGGGCGCCTACGCTTTCGTGCTTTTCTTCCAGGCCTGGAAAAACAGACGCGAAGGCGCTCGTCTCTATACCCTGGCCTGGAGTTTGTTCTTTCTCATGGTGGCGCTGGTCATCGTAAACGTTCGCACGGCGGGCGGCGTGGATGCCTTATTGCCGCGCTATCCCTGGCTGAAGACCGGATATTTTCTACCCCTGACCGTGGGCCTTTTTACCGCCCTGCAATCCGTGTTTTTGGCGCGACGTCACGCCGCCGACCAGCGCGAAGCCGACAATCTGGGGCGTTTCGCCCGCGAAATTAATTCCAAACGGTTCCTGAGAGACGGCCTGGACTTGATCATAAATTATGTTCGAGATAATTTTCGGCTGCAAAACATAAGCATTCAGTCATCGGATCGCCTGGAGGTCTACACCCATCCGCACTACCTCCTGCCCGATCTGTCCCGGGACGAAATCGACTTCCTGCTGGCCTTTCGCCCCCGCCTGGACGATGAAAGCGAACCCTATCACCACGTCATGCGCGCGGGAGAACACCTGCGTTTACAAGGATCGGAAACAAAGAACATGGGCAGCCTGGGCGAACGCCTGGCGCCGGCCGACCTGCTCATCGTACCCTTCGTGCTGGGTAAACAGATCAAGGGCTTTCTGACCTGCTTTTCCAAAGACGGACGCTTCAAGTTGCGCGAACCGGAGCTGCGGCGCCTGGAGGAATTCTGCGCGCAGGCGGCGGGGGCGCTCAACTCCCTGGAGCTGTATCGCCGTATGGAGATGACCGTACTGGAAGGGCGACGAGCGGGTTACGCCGCGCGGGCCCTGCATGAGAGCAATAACTTGCCCGCCATCTTCGACGGAATTCATGACTTCATGACGGAGGAATTCGGCGTGCTGGGTTCCTGGATGACCATGGTGGACGAAGGCACGCGCGCCATGCATACCCTTCGCGCGGCCGGATTTTCGGTGCCGGCCATGGCGTATCTAAAGGAGTTCAGCGTTCCCGTGGGCTATCGTGGCGAACTGCTGGGACAGTTGCATCGTTACCACAACAGTCTGTACATTCCTCGCATCGATCCCAACGCCGGCATCAGCGGGACCGAGGCTCGCCTGCGCGATATCCTGGAGCTGAAATCGGTTCTGGTCGTACCCTTGAAGATTCGCGGACGCCTCATCGGCCATATTCTTTTCTCCCTGGATCCCCGCCGCGCCCTGAGCGAAGAGCAAAGACGCGGCATCGAATTATTGAGCGTCCAGATTTCCGCGGCGGTGAACAATTCCAAGCTGCTGGGAGACCTCACGAAACTCAACGAGCTGATGCGCTCCATGAATTCCACCAGCAACCTGGACGAGCTGTTGCCCATGGTAGCCGGTTACATGGAGGAGAACTTTCGCATCGACGGCACCTTCGTGCAGTTTCACGATAAGGAAAATCGCGTACTGGACTTTTACTACGCCTCCAGGCGAGACCGTCTTACCGAGGAGCAAAACGCTTTTCTGGAGAACTTCAGCATTCCCCTGGACCGCGAAGGCGGATTCTTTCGCATGGTTTTTCATTCGCGCAAGCGTCTGTATCGCGCGCATACGGATGGAGAAATCGCGGACGACCATGACCGCGCCGTAGTGCGCACCCTGAATATTCAATGGTTCCTGCTGGTGCCGCTGGTGGTCCGGGGCGATTCAATCGGCATCATGTCCTTCACCAGTCATGATCATCATACCCGCAAGCTCACGCGCCAGGACCTGGATCGGATCACGCGCTTCTGTGAACAAATCGCCGGGGCCGTCCACGTCTTTCGCCTGAACCAGGAGATTGCCCGGGCCCGGGACGAAATGAACGTGGAAATCCTGAACGCCGCGCGCATTCAAGCCAACCAGCTTCCGCCCATTCCACGCTGCCCCGGAATTTCCATGGCCTATGAATACATTCCCATGGTCACCGCCGCCCGGGGCGAGGAAGGCGAACCCTCGGGCGTGGGAGGCGATTTCGTGGATCTCCTGCGACTGGACGAAAGCGGTACGCTGGCGTTCTTCGTAAGCGATACGGCCGGTCACGGGCCCTCGGCCGCGCTGGTGACGAGCATGGTCAAGATGGCCCTGCGCAACTGGCGCGAACACGCGTTGAATCCGGCCGAGACGTTGACCATCATTCGCGAGGATCTGCGGGGCCTTTTCGCGGGCACGTTTATCACGGCCGTGACGGGGTATCTAAATCCCAGGACGGGAGAACTGCGCACGGCCAACGCGGGCCACGAACCCTTGATGATCGTGCGCGCCGACGGCGAAATTTTCACGGACCGACGACGAGGCTACGCGCTCATGGAGTCGGAAATGATTCGCTCCAACGCGCCCGAGTCGGCCACCATGCTGCGCCCCGGGGATCGGGTCGTATTCTATACCGACTGCGTAACCGAGTGCGAAATCAGCGGTGAGGGGAACGACAAGAAGAACATGCTGGGCGAAGACGGCTTCAAGGAACTCGTGCGTCGCTTTCGCGATTTACCGCCCTATGAATTCTGCCGCGCGGTCTACCAGGAACTTCAGACCATCAGCGGCCGAGCGAACCTGACCGACGACTACACCATTCTCTGCCTGGACTATACGGGTCCCGCGGACTAGAGCCCGCGCTAAAGCCCGTCGTCTTGAACGCGAATCAGAACGCGGTCAAGACGGCGCGGATGAAACTGGTGACGGGCGCCTGCTCCCGGGTGTCTTCCAGGCTTTCGCGCAGTTCCTTGATGACCACCTGGGCGTCGGTGAGCAGGGTATTCGCGTTACGATGCAGCTCGTCGTCGTTGATCAACTGGCCCACCGTGCCGCGACCGCGATTGATCTTGGTCGTGATCTCGGCCACGTTGTTGATGGTAGCGCGAACATTGGCGCGATTCTCCTCGATGAGCTGGGAAATGCCGGCAATGGGATCGCCCGAGGTCTGGCCCTCCAGATCCGTGTAG
>CAZGYS010000151.1:6249-11776 GCA_964530305.1 uncultured Leptospiraceae bacterium | reverse complement strand
TGGAGGCGCTCTGGGTTGCCCGCGAGATCCTCAAGGAACTCGGCGTATCACTGCCCAAGCATCCGAATCAATTGCACGTGGCCGGGGGCTTGATTCCCACCTTGATCAAGATGACCATCAAGAAGGACGATTTTCTTGAGAATCGCCCCACGATGACGGACCCGGAAAAACTCGCGGCCATGAAGATTCTGGCCAAGGTGAGCGGCGCCGCCTATCTGGGAAGTCACGAGTATCTGGCCCTGATCGTATTCAGCATGATCAAGCTTTCCATTAAGTATGGAAACACGCACCATTCCGGTTTCGGATACGTTCTATACTCCGTTCTTATGTGCGGGGTGCTGGGTTTCATGAAGGTTGGTTATCGCTTCGGGCAGTTGGGTCTGCGCATCATCAGCAAATTCGACGCTGATTCGCTCTACGCGAAAGCACTGGGTTACTACGAGACGTTTACCCACCACCATACGAAACCGCTGTCGGAAACTTACGAGCCCTTGCTCGTTGATTCCTACAAGGGCTGTATCACCGGGGGTGACCAGGAAACGGCGGCCTATGTGGCCCAGGTCGGTATCTATTATAAGTTCTGTTCAGGCGCCAACCTGGCGGAGATGGATCGGGATGCCATTAAGTACATCGCCCAAATTCGTAAACTGAATCAGGAACAGACTCTGTTCCTGACCCTGCCCTGGCACCGGGCCATCTTGATGTTCCTGGGGCTTGAGGATAAAGCCCACGACGATGGTCGCGACGTTCCGACCATTGAGGAATTGATTACGAAGATCCGCGAAACGAACAATAAGCTGGCGGGTTACTATCTCTATAATTGCTGCGAAATGTACTACTACATGTTCCAGGATTATGAAAAGGCCGAATACTATTCACAATTGGCCGACGACGATATCTACAGTGCTCTTTCGCTCTATCTGCAACCATGGCATTTCTTTCTGCGAGCCTTGATCATGATTGCGCGGTCGGAAACGGCGAAGTCGGGCAAGCGTAAGTATCTGCGCCAGGCTCGCAAGAATCTCAAACTATTGAAAGGTCGTGCCAAGAGCAACGAGGGCAACCAGGCGCATAAGGTGGCCCTGGTGGAAGCGGAGTTCGCGCGCCTGGAAGGCAAGGATTCGCTGGCGGCGGATAAGTACGACCTGGCCGCGAAACTGGCGGGTGAGAACGGTTTTACTCACGAGGAAGCCATGGCCAATGAACTGGCTGCTCGCTACTACGCCGCTCGCGGACGCGATAAAATCGCCGGTGCTTACCTGCGCGAAGCGCACTTCGGTTATGAACGCTGGGGTTCGCGCCCCAAAATGGACGCCCTGGTGGCGGAATTTCCGCAGCTTTTTCCCCGTTCGGCCGGCGCGCAGCGTGAAGCCACGGCTCACGGCACGACCACGGGTACGGGAACTTTTACGGCCAGCGCTACCACGTCCGCTTCCAATAGCGGCAGTCTCGATATCAATACGGTAACGAAGGCGTCGACCGCCATATCCGGTGAAATCAAGCTGGACAACCTGCTTGATAAGTTGATGAAGATGCTGATCGAGAACGCGGGCGCGCAGAAAGGATATCTGATTCTAAACAAGAACGACCGCCTGTTCATCGAAGCCGAGGGTGAAGTTTCTCGTGACGACGCTCAAGTGCTTCAGTCCATCCCCATTGAGGAGAGTGAAAACCTTTCGCGCTCCATATTGAACTATGTGGAAAGAACGGGTGAAGACGTCGTGCTGAACGACGCGGCCAATGAAGGCAGTTTTACAAACGATAGTTATATCCAGAACAAAAGACCCAAGTCCGTGCTCTGTTCGCCCATCGTGAATCAGGGTAAAAAAATCGGCATGGTGTATCTGGAAAACAACCTGACTACGGGCGCCTTCACGCCCGATCGCCTTCGCATTCTGCAAATTCTGTCCTCACAGGCCGCCATCTCGCTGGAAAACGCCAGTCTCTACGCGAACCTGGAAGAGAAAGTCGAGGAACGAACCGCCGAACTGCGCGAATCCAAGAAGGAAATCGACGACATCATGGCCAATGTTCAGCAGGGCCTGTTGACGGTGAATCGAGACGGAACCATCAGTTCGGAATATTCCCAGCGCGTAGCCGAGATCTTCGAAAGAAATGATCTGGGTGAGAAGAAATTCGAGGATATGTACATGCATGATCCGGAGACGAAGACGAAAGTCGGCGACTTCCTGGACCAGATGCTGAACAACCCCTTCATGTCGGAAAAGCTGTTCGCTCGCGCGAACCCGCTGGCCAACTACTCCTACACCATGGTCAACTCCGCGCGCAAGGAAGTAACCAAGGTTCTCGACTTTAACTTCTCGCGCATCCACGGCACGGACGAAGACGGAAATCGCACCAAGGATATCGAGAAAATCATGGTGGTCATCGACGACCGTACCGAGGAATTCGAACTCAAGCGTGAACTGGAACAGAAAGCGCAAGAGCAGGCCAGCAAGGTGGAGAAACTCTACCAGATCCTGCAACTGCCGCCCAATGTCTTCAGCGGGTTTATCAGTGAATCCTCCGTGACCCTGGATACGGTCTACCAGAACCTGAACAAGCTCCAGGTCGGCGAAAATACTCCGGACAACTTGAAGCTGCTCCAGGTTTGCTATCGCGAGGTGCACACCCTGAAAGGCAACGCGCGCGCGTTGAACCTGGACTCCATCGGTAAGACGGCTCACGAACTGGAAGACGTCTTCGACGAATTGAAGGAAAATCCCACGGAGCTGACCCAGGAACTCAAGGACAAGGTCTTCGAGGCCGTCGCGTCCCTGAAGAACGATATCCAGGACGGCAATTCCCTCTTCGAGAAGATTCTCAACATGCAGTCCGCGCTTCAGACGAAGTCGCAGGATGCCATGGGCGAATTCGAGGAGCGCTTCCGCAATATCGTAGACAAGGAAGCCCAGGAGCTCGGGAAATCCGTTCAGTTCGATTTCAAGAACGAACTATCCAAGCCCCTGGACGGTCAGATCATGATCAAGCTGCGGAACCCGCTTTCGCACATCATTCGCAACTCCATGAGTCATGGTATCGAGCCGGATGAGGAGCGCGCCAAACTGGGTAAAGCTCCCGGCGGTCGCATCACCGTTTCCTTGAGTGAAAAAGACGGTAGTCTGCTCATCGCGTGCGAAGACGACGGCTCCGGACTCAAGACCGATAAGATTAAGCAAAAGGCCATCGAGCAGAAACTGGTTACGGCGGAAAAAGCGGCCGGCATGAGCGAAAGCGAAATCCACAAGTTGATTTTCGCCTCCGGACTCAGTACCGCGGACAAGGTTTCGGACATTGCCGGACGGGGTGTCGGCATGGACGCCGTACGCGAAGACCTGAAAGCCCTGAACTCGGTAATCATGGTGGCCAGCAAGCCGCAGCAGTATACGCGCTTCACCATCAAGATTCCCATGCCGTAAATACGGTTAGAGATACGGATGAGAAAATATCGCGCGGGCTGTCCAGGCAGTCCCGCGATGAAATGCATCATGCCCGGACGATCATGTCCGGGCGTGCCATTCCAGTCCGCCCGGTAAATCGCCTCGGGCAAATTCAATGTGAATGACGCGCGGACCCGCGTACGCCGATGAGCGGGATGAATGCACAATCAGGGGGCGCATGATCAGCACGCCGCCCGAGGCGACTTCGCAAATAACTTCGCGCTCTCTTTCGCGGGCAACCAGACCCTTTAATTGGTCCGTTTTTAAAGGGCCCTTCAGGTGTGAGCCGGGTAGGACCCGCAGGGCCCCGTTCGCCTGGAGGCAATCATCCAGATGAAAACGCAGGGTCACCATGTCCTGTAGCAATTCGCGCGGCGGTTGTACATGCGGGATACCGGCTTTGCGGGTCCAGGGCCCGTAACCGGGGACCTCGCGTTTTTCGCGCACGGCGATGGTCAGGTCTTGATGGGGATAGACGCTCCAGTTGGCGCGAAACGGCTTATCGAAGTATAATCCACGAACCGGAAAGTACTCGGCCCCCTTGCCGCCCGCGTCGGTCAGCAAGGCTTTAATTTCGGGGGAGCGACAGAGCTCGCCGATTTCCGGGACGGTTGATAGTATATTTCTGATGCCGTAGAGATCCGCGCGACTTCGGGCGCCGTCGGTTTTCCCGGCGCGCGTCATGGCTTCTCGCAAGGCGGCTATCGTCGCGGGCGTAAGCACGTCCGGAACAATCGTGAAGCCGTTTGTATTCAGTTCGGTCGGCATGCGTGATTTTTACCTACCGGCGATGAATGAAATAATCCAGGCTGAGAAACTTGTAGCCGAACAGCCACATGTCGTGCTCCGCCACGAGAGTAGCCCGGGGGTGCTGCTCGGGGCGATTCAGTCGCTCCGGCGCGTGGGGGTCTTCGCGGGTCCAGACGCGAATGCGCTCGTCGAAGGGCAGGCGGGCGGCAGGCAGGGACGTCACGTAGTAGATGCCTTCGTCGCCCATCCGGACTTGATCGGGAGGCGGCGGCAGGGTCGACAGCTCCACCGAACCGCTTGCGCCCGTGCCGTTCTCCAGACGCAGAAGGCTGGTCATGTTGCCCATGAGATGGGGGAAGGCGATATTCATGTACACGCGTCCGCGATACGCGTGGGCGGAATAAGCCGCGGCGTAAATTGGACTGCCCGTGGCCGCGTAGACCCGCACCCAGGCGCGAACCTTGCGGCGTCCGTCTTGATCATCCTTGAGGGGCAGGATGCGACTGTCCATCAAGTCTTCGGCGCTTTCAGCGTGAACGGGAAAATTCATCTGGCCCACGCGCGAACTGAATAGCTTGTACACGCGCGCGGCCGTGCGAAAGCCCGGCGACCAGCGCGGGACCACCAGCAGGTCGAAGCGATCCGTCTGTTCGTAGAACGAGCGAATCAAGGGATGGATACGTCGGGGTTCGAAGTCCAGGCCGCCCAGTTCATTCAAATCGTCCACCAGGCCCCGGGGCGGAGCCTTCCCATGGTCCAGCAAGTCATGGCGTTCAAAGAAATCGCCGCCGACGCTTCCCCGGGCCATGAGGCGCGAAAACGGAGGCGAAGGCGCGGGGCCCGGGTGGCCGGGACGGAGCAACACATAGGCGAAAATCGCCGGAAGGGAAAAGAAGGCGGAATTCATCCAGCCGTGAAAGCGAATCATGAACGCAATCGTGAGCCCGTCGAAGAGAGGTTTGCCGGTCAATCGCCCCAGGGCAAACAGGACCGCCAGCGTCATGCCGAACAGCAAGGCGCCGGCCGACAAACCCAGCAACATGCCGCCGAGAACTCTTCGCGGACCGCTACCCGGAAAGCGAAAAGAGATTATCAGGAGATTTAAGATCGCGACGGCGCCCAGCGCCAGCGCCAGGGTCACGGCGGCCAGTGCTTCCAGGACGGGCGAAAAGGTAATCCCCAGGGCCGTCAGCAGGGGGCCGGGGATAACGACCAGCGTGGCCAGGAAATAAATTCGGCGCGGGCCGGGCGTGATGCCTTCGCACGCGCGGAGGGCCCTGCCCGTGAGCCCCACCCAGATCGGCGCGGCGAAAGCGGCGTAGTGAAAATGGGCGGCG
>CAZGYS010000151.1:0-6239 GCA_964530305.1 uncultured Leptospiraceae bacterium | reverse complement strand
TTGTCCGAAGGGTGGCCCCATTCCGCTGCCAGCCAGGTATCGTTGAAGTCCAGCAGGTTTATGTTGAATTGAAACGCCGTGAGCCAGACGGCGCCCGTGGGCAAGTACAGCAACCCCGCGTCCAGGCACAGCTCGCCGTAACGCTCCGGCCCCACGTCGGTATTGCGCGGCAGGAAGCGTTCGAGTCCGTAGAGGGCCATGAGTAGCGTAAAACCAAGCCAGGGAAGGGTCAGCCAGGCGGACGCCGGTCCCATGTCCCGCGTCAGGGAAATCGCCAGGCACAGGGCCGCGGGGGCTTGAAGATAGAGCAACGCGCGAAACAAGGGCGAATCGCCGTCGGCTTGTTTACCAACACGTTTACGAACGCGAACCAGGGGAAGAATCAAGGGCACGATGACGAGCGCGCTCAACAGCAATATCAGCCGCACCGAGGGATAGGCCAGGCCGGGGAGCGAGCCGGGCGCCCCCGGAGCAAGGGCTCGGGTCAACAATAACCAGGTCCACAACACGGCGCCCAGACCGGCGCTCGCGAAGGCGAACGTATCCCGCCTCACGATTTTTTGTTGCCCCTCTGATTCGGGTCCTTCTGGCAGGCGGGACAATAGTGGGTGCCGCGCTGGGCGACGCGAATCTTGAGGATTTCGCGCCCGCAGCGATTACAGCCTTCGCCGTCTCGCGCGAAGACGCGCAAATTATCCGTGTAGCCGCCTTTTTCGCCGCCCAGGAACTTGAAGTCCATGAAGGAAGTCCCGTTGGCCTTTATGGATTCGCGCAGGACCATTTGAATGGCGGCGTGCAGGGCCTTGCCTTTTTGTTTGGAAATGTCCCGGGAAGAAGCCAGGGGGTGAATGCGCGATTCCCAGAGGGCCTCGTCCACGTAGATGTTTCCCAGTCCGGCGATGAATTCCTGATCCAGAAGCAGGGGTTTGATCATGCGATTGCGCGTGGTCAAATTGTCGGTCAGCCAGTCCGCGGTAAAGGCGCGCCCCAGCGGCTCGGGACCGAAACGTCGGGAAAATTCCTCCAGCGCCTCCGCGTCCGGATAATAGGTGATGCGTCCGAACTTGCGAAAGTCGTCGAAGATCAGGAATTGCCCGTCCGAGAGTTCCAGCCAGGCGCTTACGTGCTTATTTCCCCTGGGCGCTTGCGGCAGAGGATAGAGTTTCCCCGTCATGCGCAGGTGGTAGAGCACGAAGCCCTGGTCGAGATTCAGGATCAAATATTTGGCGCGGCGAGTCAGTGAGACGATGCGCCGTCCCGTCACGGCGCGGGCGAAAGCGGGCCGACTCATGTTGCCGACAACCTTCGGCCAGACGGCCTTGAAGCCCGTGATGGTTCTATCCTCCAGATAGGGTTTCAGGGAGCGGGCGACTGTTTCGACCTCGGGTAGTTCCGGCATACAACTTCAATATAAACAGAAAGGACTCGCGCGGCTATTTCGCCGCGTCCTTGACTTGAAAATGATGATCAATGGGCAGCACTTTCGGGAAGACCAGGATCATGATGACGCCCGCCAGATACATCCACAGTCCGAACAGACCCGAGGCGGCGAACATGGATGAATGAAAATCGCCCATTCGATCCTGCAAGAGCAAGGCGATGGTCATGGCCAGGGCCGCGTTCTGCAGACCGGTCTCCAGGGAAATGGCCCGGGTCTGAAAATTCGAAACGCGCAGGACCTTGGCAATCAAGGCGCTGAAGACCATGGCCGAGAGGGTCAGGGAAAAAATCACCGCGTAGAATTTGAGCCCGTAGCGACTCGTATCCGAGAACTTGTCCAGGTTGTTGAACACCCCGGTGATGATCAAAAAGAGCAGCGCGAAGACGCCCAGCGCCGAAAAGAATTTCTCCGAACGCAGCGCGAAGTCCTCCCATTTGTGACGCACGCTCATGCCCACCGCCAGCGGCAGGATTACGAGCACCACGATGCTGGCCACGACCTGACCCAGGGGAATGGAGACCTCCGGAATGTTCGATGCATAGAAAGTCAAAAGAAAGGGCGTGAAGAAGAGCGAAAGAATCGTAGAGAAGGCCGTCATGGAAACCGAAAGCGCCAGGTCGCCCTTGCCCCAGTAGGTCATCAGGTTGGACGTCACGCCGCCGGGACTGGTGGAGACCAGCAGGATGCCCACGAAGATGAACGGATAGGCCTGATCGAAACCGGCCCATTTCGAAAGCAGAAACGCAATGAAGGGCAGGAGGCCGAACTGACAGATGGGACCCACGATCATCGCCCGGGGTTTCAGGGCAATCATGGCGAAGTCCTTAACGCGCAAGGTGAGGCCCATGCCCACCATGACGAAGAAGAGCATCAGGATAATAAAAATGCGAAACAGACGGTCCAGGAGTTTCTGTTCGGGAATCGCCGTGAGGCGGGCCGTGAGATAGGTTTTCCCCTCCACGACGACGGCGGCTGACTGAACCTGGAAGACCATGCGATTCTTGACTTTTTCCGCCAGGTCGTCGTAGGGCGTGCCCGAACCTTTTTTTACGGCAGCGGGGTCTCCGGGTAGAGCCACGATGTAAATCGTGCCTTCCTTCGTGGTCCGGAGGAGATAGAGCACCTCGCCCTCGGCGGCGTCGGGTGCTCCGCTCTTCAGGGCGCGCAGATTTCCGTCCAGAACCCTGGACGCAGCTTTGGAAAAATCCGTCCCCGAGGCGGCCGCGTTCAGCTTCTTGAATAACTCGGCGCCGTCGGCACGGACCGCCTGGAGGCGTTTATAAACGGCCTCTCCCGATTCGGTGGTCTGGGCCCGGACTGGAATGGCCGGAATCGCCATTAGCAGGGCCAGCGCCAGGATCGGGAAGGAACGGAATCTCAAATGCTCTATGATACGGTGCTTGAGTCGCATGTTGTCCTCTTTTATATGTGTATTCGGCAGATGTATTCGGCCCAATTCTAAGCCCGGATTCCCGGCCCGCAAGGCAATTATGTGAAGATATTACACCGCCGGACGGTTAACGACGGGCGATTCGGAAAAAGTTGTTGAAATGGATGCATCTTTTGACAGCATTGGCTTACAGGCTGTCAGTTCGTGGACGGCCAGTTCGCGCCACCCGTACTTGCCCGAGTTACTTTGGACAGGTCCGGAAACACATAAACCATACATAGAATAGAACGGCGCGGATCAAGAGAACGATAGAGAAAAGTTTAATTCCAGATTGTCTGGAATAGGAGGAAGTAATGCGAAGCAAGTTGATAGTCGGCGTGATCGCCGCGGCGATTGCCATGGGTTCTACATCGCTCTTCACCGGAGCACTGGGAGCTCAATCCATGCGGGATCTTTTCCGCAAACCGGGCGCCATGGGCGATTCCCTCTCGCAGGGATTCTACGGCGTGACGGTCGAAGCCAAAACTCAGGACTGGGCCTATCCCGTACTCGTATCCAAGCAGGCCGGGGGCAACCTTTACTATAATAAGCTCAAGGGACCCTACGCCAATCTCGAAGACGTCCTGAAACTGAAATGCGGTCCCATCTGCTTGATCAAGACCGTCATCGGCGGCAACAGCTCCACCGTGGGTACGCCTACTCACGCGGGCATCACCGGCGCCGAATACACCAGCGTCCTGCGCACCAGCGGCAAGTGTGAGAACATCTACGCCAAGAAGTGGAAGAACGAATTCTACTGGAAAAAGAAGCGCAAGAAAGTATGGCGATGGTACGTGAACTATTCCGTTCCGGCCTGGCGCAAGGTTCAAGTAGCCGACTGCCAGAAGCCCGATAAATTCCACCAGTACGGCCTGCGAAGCTCCGGCACGCAAATGCAAATCATGGAGAAGGTTAAGCCTTCTTTCGTTTTCGCCGCGGTGGGCGCCAATCACGTTCTGTGTACCGCTCTGGGTACCAGCCTGGATTGCCTGGACGAAGCTCGCTTCAAGCGCGACGTGCGCGAAGTCATGTCCCGTCTGCGTCGTATTTCCAGCGTCAAGGGCGGCGTGATCTTCACGGTCCCCAATGTGACCGCCATCGCCTACCTGGAAAACTATCGCGACCCGCGCGGCCGCGCCAGCTACTCCGGCCTCAAGGCTTTCTATAGAACTTCCGTCAGAAAAACCAGCCAGGCTCTGGACGCCAATGAAGTGCGCACCATCGAGCGCTTCCTGACCATGCTCAATAACGAGCTGAAAAATCAGGCCCGCGCCAGCAACTACGCCCTGACCGACGCGAAGCTCGTCTTCGACGACATCAAGGAAAACGGTCGGCCTATTCGCGCTTCCAACGGCTACAGCCCCGGAACCGCCGGCGCCAACTGGCCGCTGCCCGGTCGCCCCGGCGTATTCGGTCTGGACGGCGTGCATCCGAATCGCTACGGCCACGCGGTCATGGCCAATGAGCTGATCAAATCCATCAATGCTCAGTACGGCATCAACATCGGTAAGGTGGACGAGTACTCCGCCTGGTATTACGATTCCCTGAACCGTAAGCCGGTGGACCTGAAGCGATTCCTGACCCACAACATCATCGGCAAGGCCATTTCCTGGGTCGTGAACACCTTCCTGTAAGATTCGAAAATCGCATTGCGATTGACGTTTTAGTAAACCGCGGGATACTCTCCCGCGGTTTTATTATGAGCTTTAGCATGAGCACCGGCGAGGCGGGCTCTTTTATGTTTGGGAGAGAGGCATGAATAAACGAAATCTCATCATCGGCGGACTGGTCGTACTGGTCGTCGTAGCGCTGGGCATCTTTTTGCTTTTGCGAGACCCGAGTAAGCCGGGAGCACCGGGCGGAGGCGATGCCGGCGGCGGCGATGCGCCGAGCGGTACCGAATACGCCGGAGCGCCGGACCCGGCGCGAGACATCGAGAAATACGAACAGATCAAAAGGCTGTGGCCGGACATCGGTAAGAAAGGCCCGAAAAAAGAAGACGTGATCAAGGAATGGCGCGAATTCGCCGCGAAGTATCCGAACAATTTCTATCTGCCCCCGGAATTCAAGGCGGAGCTGAACGAGGAACAACGCAAGGCGCAACAAAAACGCCTGGAGACCTTCGGAAGCATGGACGCCAGCTTCGCCAATTTTCGCGCGAAGGCTAAATACCTGAAACCCGGCGCGAAACCGCCCGAATTCAAGGGGGACTACACGCCCGAGGAACTAAAGACGTATTTTACGTATCGCATCAAGGAACTGGAATCCCGCATTCAACTGCTGGAGTTCGCCATGTCGCGCAAGGGTTTGGACCCGGATCAAGAACGGCCGGCTAAACAAGAACTGGCGCAATGGAACCAGGAATTGACGAAGATCAAGGGACTCCGTGACGGCATCAAGCGCGAAGGCGGACAATAATCGCGACGCATCGCGCGCGACGCGGATTTCCCGCGTCGTCCGCGAAATCAGTCGGGGCATCGTGATGCTGGGTCTGTTTTCCGGTTTGTGGAGTCTGCTGGGATGCGGGTCGGACGAACCGGGTCGCGGATCGGGTTATGAGAAACTACCGGATTCGCGCCCGCCCATGCGGCCCGCGCCGTCCTACGAACAAATCGAAAAGTCCCTGAACTCAAAGGTCTGGTCCGAGCGTTCCGGCGCGGTTCTGGACGTGTTGCGCGGTAAGCATCGTCAAGCATTGCCCATATTGTATCGTCTGTTGACGAAGGATCCCCATCCCGCCGTGCGTCAAACCGCGGCGCTGGCTCTGGCCGACTTTAAGGAGAAGCGCGCGGTGCCGGTTATCGCGCGCATGCTGGAAAAGGAGAAAAATATTTCGCCCGACTACGTGATGGATGCGCTGCAGCGATTGGGAGACCCGCGCGGCGGTCGCGCCGTGGTGCCCTTTCTGGATTCGGACAATCACATTTATCGTTTGAAGGCCGTGGCGGCTCTCGCGGCCATGAAGGCAAAAGGGCAGGGCAATCGCATTCTGGGCATGGCCAATCGCAATCGCGATCCCAACAAGGCCAAGACCTATGCCATGGCCCTCGGTAAACTGGGCGTGTCCGGCGCCGGTCCGTATCTATTGAATTTGGCCGGGACGGCCGAGCCCGGTCCCACGCTGGCCGCGTCCTACCTGGCGCTCGGGCGTACGCGAACCCGCAAGGCCGTGCCGATGCTTGCCAAAGCGTTGGCGGCGGACTTCCCCAAGGGACGCGAAAACGCGACCATCGCCTTGATTCGCATTAAGGACAAGAGTGCGCTTAAATACGCGTTTCCGCTCGTGGAGCATGCTCGAGAAGAGACGCGCTACCTGGCGGCGAAGGTCATCGTCGGCGTTCCCGCCTCGACTTCCGGTCCCCGCGCCTT
>CAZGYS010000150.1:0-11836 GCA_964530305.1 uncultured Leptospiraceae bacterium | reverse complement strand
GCGTGCCGCCGTACCGCGAGACGCGAAATTACATCGCGAAGATCACGGCACGGCTGGGGCTGGTCGATAGCCCAGGCGATGCTTCGTAGCGGCTGGTTCTGCAGATTGTCTTAGAGCTGCTCAGTGAGCCAACTGCGCACGTGCTCGACGGCCTCGGGCACCTTTTCTGGCTTTTTACCGCCGCCTTGGGCGAGCTCTGGGCGACCGCCGCCACCGCCACCGACGATCTTGCCGCCCTGGCCGAGAATCGCCTTCGCCGACAGACCACGCTCGACTAGGTCCGGGGTCAGGGCGGCGAGCAGGGTCACCTTGGCGCCGGTGGGCGCGAAGAGCAGCACCGCCGCCGAGCCGGACTTCTGACGCAGCCAATCCGCCGCCTCGCGCAGCTTGTCGGTCGGCGCCTCGGGCACCGATCCGACGATCACCCGTGAGTCGCCGACGGACGGAGCCGCGTCCAGCAATTCGCGGGCGACATCGATGACCGCGGCGCCTTTTTCGGCCGCCGCCGCTTTCTGCGAATCGCGTAGGGCCTTTTGCAAGGTCTCGATCTGAGCCAAAAGATCTTGGCGCGCGCGCAGGGGAAGGGCCTCTCGATTGACGTCCTCGAGCAGCGCTGCGACGCCGGTCTGGAGCGTGTCTCCCTCCTGCTGTGCCACGGAGGAGGCGCGTTGGCTGAGGAGATGGGCCATGTCGAGGGCGCGCTTGGCGGCTTCGCCGGTGACGCCGACCAGGCGACGAACGCCCTTCGCCACGGGCTCTTCGCTCAGCAAAACGAACGGGCCACAGGTCGACGCATCGGTGACATGGGTGCCGCCGCAGAGCTCGATCGAATAGCGCTGCCAGCCGTCGTTGTCTTTGTTCGCCAGCAGGTCGTCGACCGGCACGCCGATCGAGACGACGCGCACCCGCTCGGGGTATTTCTCGCCGAAGACCGCCCGCAGACTGTTGACCGCCATGGCGTCTTCGAGCGGCACCTCGGCGTCGTAGACGCCCAGTTGTGCTTCGATCTGTCGTTCCACATGCTCTTCGAGGTGAGTGATTTCTTCACCCGTCAACCCCTTGCGGTGGGAGAAGTCAAAGCGTGTCTTTTCCTCGTCAACCAGGGAGCCGCGCTGTTGCACGTGATCGCCGAGCACGTCACGCAGGCCGTGATTGAGCAGATGGGTCGCGGTGTGGTTGGACATGATGGCTTTCCGGCGCGTGTTTTCTAGGCGCGCCGTCACCGACTCGCCAGCGCTCAGCACGCCGGAGACCAGGCGGCCGATGTGCAATACGGTGTCCTGGGCACGCTGGGTGTCGAGTCTCGCTTCATGAGAAAGGCGTCGATGGACAGGGCAATCCCCATGAGGGTACCCCAGATAACGAAGGCATAGGACGCGCCGTGCCACAGACCGCCCAGGAAGAAAGCGAAGACGTAATTAAAGTAGACCCGGCCCTCGGAAACGCGACTGCCTCCCAATGGAATAAAGATGTAGTCGCGAATCCACAGGGAGAAGGTTACGTGCCAGCGGCGCCAGAACTCGGCCACCGAGTGGGCGAACGCCGGCGCGCGAAAGTTAATGGGAATCTCAAAGCCCAGCAGATATCCGAAACCGCGCGCCATGTCCGAATAGGCGGAGAAATCCAGATAGATAAAGACGAAAGTGCAGTAATAGACGAACCAGAGCGCGGCCGGCGAATACTCGGGAATGCCGTCCATGGGCGTGGAAAGCACCGGCGCGATGACCAGCATGAGCTGATCACCCAGCAGCAATTTCTTTACGACGCCGATGAGAATCAGCCAGACGCCCTTTTTCGTGCGGTCCGCGTCCGGCACCGCGGCCTTGCTGTTGATGTAATTGGCAATCTGAGGCAGCAGTTCGGACGAGCGCATAATGGGCCCGGCGATGAGCTGCGGGAAAAACGATTTGAAGAGTACGACGTCGCGAAAGCGATGATTTACGGTGTAGGTTCCGCGATAGATGTCGAAACCATAGGCCATGATCTGAAACGTATAGAAGCTGATGGCCAGGGGCAGAAAAATTTCCGTCCCCAGATCTCTATGCTCCGTAATTAAGTGGGGATGACGCCAGGCGCCGATCCCCGTGACCACGCCCAGAAAATCCGCCAGGAAGTAGTAGTATTTAAAGACGGCGATGTTCGCGACATTGCCGATTTGCAGGGCAATGAAGAGCAGCTTGCTGCGCTTGATCTTCCAGATCTCCATCACGACATAGTTGATGCCGATCACGCCCAGGAAATGCAGGGTGAAGAGAAAACTCCAACTGGCGTAGAAGAAAAGCGAAGCGCCCAGCAGCCAGGCCAGGCGCCATCCGGCCGGCAGGGCCCAGTAGACCACGTAGACGACGAGAAAAAAGAGCAGAAATGTTTCGGTTACGAAAAGCATAGGCGCTGACCGGCCTCAATGAGAGCCCGGATCAAATGTCGGCTCGGAACGCTGACCAAAAAATACTTCCTCGGGTTGGAAGGGAACAAACTTACCTTCCTCGATGGGCGTTTTGGCCAGGTCCAGAAAACCCACCGCTTCCCGGTACAGGTCCAAAACCTTGATATTCAACGCGGCGAACATGCGCCGCAACTGGCGATTGCGCCCCTGGGCCAGCACCACTTCCACGAGACCTTTTTCCCGATCCCGCACCAGCAGACGCAAGGCCCGCAGCATTTCGCCCTTGTCCTCGATTCCGCGAAAGAACGCCTGGCGCAATTCCGTCTCCGGAGGCAGTTCGTCCACCTGAACCAGGTAACGCTTCGTCAGACGACGCCCCGGGTGGGACACGGACTGAATAAAGGCGCCGTCATTGGAAAGCAGCAACAACCCCCGACTGTCCAGGTCCAATCGCCCCGCGTAACGCAGGTTCTGAAGTTCATCGGGCAGCAGACGATAAATGGTCGGCTGGTCCGGAAATTCGCGCTTGGAAACGACATAGCCCCTGGGCTTATTAAAGGCGTAATAGACGGGAGCGTCCGGCAGCGAAACGATATTGCCGTCAAACTCCACCAGGTCTCCCTGCTTGACCTTGACATCCAGGGTCTCGACCTTGCGACCATTGACCTTGACGCGGCCGTCCAGGATGAACTGCTCCACTTCACGGCGAGAGCCGTAGCCGGCTTGAGCTAGATAACGATTAATGCGATACGATTCGGGCGGACCGGAGATCAGTTCACCGCCTTCGCCTGGGAAATCCTCCGGCGAGGCGTCTCGTTTTCCGGAAATGGAATCTCGCAGACGCTGAACGGTATCCGCGGCGGAAGGCGGCGCGGGCTTCTTACGAATGCCGGCAATCTTGCGGGCTACTTTTTTAACGTTCTTCTTTTCGGGGGATTCCGAATTTTCGCGCGGAGTGCTTTCTCCGCGGCGACCGCCTTCGTCTCGACGATTGTCGTCGCGGGAACCGCGTGCGCGATGGGGGGCATGGCGATTTCCCGGGCTTCGTCCCGGCGGCCTGCCCGGGGCACCGGTTCCGCGCGGCCCGAAGCGACGTCCACCTTCAGAGCGTCCGCCCTGGCCGCCGTATCCGCGCTCGCCCTCGCGACGTCCGTCATCACGATGCCCACCATCACGGCGACCTCGATCATCGCGATGTCCGGTTCCACGATTGCCGTCGCGACGCCCGAAGTCACGGCGACCGCCGTCGCGATGTCCTCGATCATCGCGATCCCCGGCTCCACGATTGTTATCGCGGCGCCCGAAGTCGCGGCGTCCGCCGCCGCCCCGGGAGCCTTCATCCCGACCACCGGACCAGCGACCACCCTCGCGACGAGAGCCGTCCCCCTGCCCGCCGTCACGGCGCGGCGGACCGCCCTTGCCGCGCGGACCTGAATAAGGCGCGCGCTTCGGAAATGGTTTACCCGAGGATTGATTACGTCGATTGCCGGGACCGCCGCCTTGCGTGCCGGTAGGTTTTCGCGGAGTTTGCCTGTCGGAAGGATGACCGTCTTTCGCCCCGGGCTGCTTGCCCACGGGGGCCCCGGTTCGGTTTCGGTCGGAATTGCTGAAATTTGATTTCTTGCCCGGTGGCCGACCGCCGGGACCGGTTCGTTTGCCGGGTGTGCTCTTGCCCGGCCCTTTTCTTCCGGGGGTTGTTTTCTTGCCGGGAGTTGTTCGTTTGCCGTGAGGCTTGCCCGAGGAGGGTCGGCTATTTCTTTTTTTTGTCATCCAGACCCACTTCCTTCGAATCCGGGTCGGAATCTCCTTTGCGAAAGGAATACGTGCTGCCTTTGTACGTCGCTTCCAGACGCAGGTCCCGCCCCACTTGCTTGATGCGCACTTTGTCGCTCAAGCCTCCCTTGTCCAGAAATATCATCTTCTCATGGGGCAAAAGCTCATACTTGCCCTCCAGCGAATAGCGGGTCCCGTAGCCGTATTTATACTTACCGTCCTTCCAGAAATACAACTTACGATAGCCCGTGGAACCGTCCTTGCGAACCTCCCACCATTTTCCGATCACCTTTGTACGGAGTCCCTCAATGATGGCCGTGGCGGCTTGCTTCGCCTGCTCCGACGTTTGCTCAACGGACAAGCGGGCGCCGTAAACCCAACCTTCCATGCCGGATTCCAGGCGAACGAAGTACCAGTAACGATTGAAGCCGTGGATACGAACTCGTTTAACGCCCCGACGCTTGATGGCGACTTTCGTGCCGAACGCCAGGGTATCGATTTCGGACGCCGTGGTTAGAGGCGATATACGCAGACTGGTATTATCTCCCGTAACGGTGGCGCTCTTCGGCAGCTCTTCTTTTTTCTTCAAGTTCTCGTCGGGCTTCGAATCGCCGCAGGCCGAGAGGGCCATGAGCAAAACGCTCCCCAGGGAAATCCATACAGCTTGTTTCTTCATTTTAGTACCGGAAAAGAAATTCGCCGGGCGCGGGGGCCCGGCGATGATTGACGACTCTTCTATGTTGAGGATGTGCTTTGTTAAAAACGTTATTTAGCGGCTTTGTTTAGCGGCTCGGACCTTTCTCATGATATTCGCTGACCGGAGTCAGGTTATCAATTTGCGATTGGCGACGAGCCTCGGTCAGAACCACGCGCACTTGCGGTTCGGTTTCCAGCTTCAACGCCAGGTTCAGGGCGTCGAAGGCCTCGGCGATACGCAGTTTTCGCAATGCCACCGCGGCTTCGTAGCGCACGCGATAGTCGCGGTGACGCAGTTGATCAATGATGAACAGATACTCGGCGGCAATGCGACGGTCATTGGTCATGATGGCCCAGCCGATGCGAATCTTGACGACGGGATCCTTTTCCGCCTTGAAGCGAGTTTCCAGCTTATTCTTGGACAAGGGTAAATCCATGTCCGCCATGGCCGAGGCGGCCGAGGCGCGAATGGCCGGCAGGCGATGGTTCAGGAACTTGTCCACGCGCTCGATGAATTTGGTGTCCAGCAGCTTGCGACGAACGATGTCCTGCTTTTCATAAACCAGACCTACGGCATGCAGACAACCCATGGCCAGGTTCACATAGTTATAACCCTTGAGGCGCATGCGATGGTTGGGGTCGGTCAAGACCGGAGCCATTACGTGCTTGAATTCATCCGAAACGCTGTAGTGTACGTCCGGGCTGTAGGGAATGGCATGACCGCCCTTGCGCATGGCCGCGGGACCGGGGCGTTCCTGCTCGAGAATCAGACGAGGAATAGCTTTTTCATTAATGGTACTGGGCTGCTTTTTATCTCCCGCTCCCGCCGCGGCGGGTTTATCAAAACTCTTGGCGAAAGCTCGCTCCCGAGCGCGGAGTTTATCCAGGCGTTCTTTTTCCGCGTCGATGATTTCGCCCGTGCGCTCCAGGGCATCCAGCAGAAAGGGCAAGGCTTCGAAGTGGCCGATGCGTCCCAGCGTCACCGCCAGACTGGTCTTTACGAAGGGGTCGTTACCGGGCATGCGCAGAAACGGCGAGCCCTTCTGAAGATTGCGCAACAGCTCAAAACCAACCGGGCGCACGTAAAACGGCTTACGAGCCGAGGCAAAGAAGTCCGCGGCCCGAATCATGCGCTCCGGAGAACCGCTGTTCAGATCCCGCAGGCTGCGCTCATGCCATCTTTGAAATACCAGGCCGGCATCCCGGTCGGGGCTGGGACGGAGCTGAGCATGGAGCAACCCCGTAGGTAGTATAATAGAAAGTAGAATCGCGCCGAGCAGGAGCCCGCGCGGGGAGAGATTTTTGGACGTCATTCGCTTTTCCTCAACCATCAATATAGACGGATTTATTTTTGCCCTCACGAACCGTACCGGGTTCCGGGCCAGGTAGCAAGATATTTTTTACCATAATCAGTATCGGCTCCGGATCCCATGATCTTAAAATCGGAACCTCAGATTTTTTTAAACCGGGGGAAAAGGGTCGAAGGGTCTAAGGGTGGAAGGGGTGAACGGTCCGGGGGTTGGTCGGTAGAGGGGGCCGGAAGAGCCGTTGCAAGGCGATTGCCGGGTCAGGAGGAGGTTTTGGACTGGATATCCTTGATCAGGCGGGCCATTTCGTCCAGTTTCGAGGACAGAGCTTCAATTTGTTCATTGCCCTCGGCACGGTTCAACTCGGTCCGGAGCACATCCCGACCTTCTTCAGCCTGGGCATCAATGCGGGTTCGATGCTCCCGGAGCTGGTCCAGAATCTCATCCAGGTAATTGGTCTTGTCCGAAACCTGGATATCACCCTGCTCCACCATGGTCTGAACGATCTTGTTCAGCTTTTCCACGGTCAGACTGGCCGCGCCGATACCACCCTGAATCAGGCGGGAAAACAGGTCCGACACATTGCTGGAAACTTCACGAATCAGGGCCGTCAGCAGGAAATTGCTGAATTCCAGGTTCTGGTTCTCCATGAAGATCTTGAGGAAGGTTTGCCCGAGCACCTTGGCCGTAATATCCTCACCCGAGATATTATCCACGACCTTCACTTCATAACCCGCCCGAATGCAATCGGCGACGTCTTCCAGCGTGATGGTCTTACTGGTTTCCGCGTCATATAAGCGGCGATTGGCGTAGCGCTTTATTTCCTTCAATCGAGCCATGGTGCGTTATGCAGTGCACCAGCACGTCGCTGTAGGTCAAGTAAAGAAAACGGGTGAACGGTTGCGTCCGCGAATGGTCTAACGAGCGAAACATGTCGACCCCGAACCACAGCCCTTCAGAGCGACGAATTAATTTTAATTGCGTGAATCGCCCTGAGTTCGCGATACTCCCTCTTTTCCGGACGACGGGGTTCGGAATTCGGGATCTACGGAAATTGGCCGGAACAGCGGGCAAACATCAGAATAAGTACCACGGGAAAATGAGGGGGCTGTTGAGTTCCCTCTTGCTTTTCGGCGTCACTCTAGGGGTTTTCCTGGGGGGTTTCGATCCGGCAACCAGGGCCGTCTTTAATAAGGACACATCACTTCTAGCCCAGACGCCGAATAAGAAGGACGACAAGCGTACGACCCGCAAGTTCGACTGGTCCGATCTCGAGGAAAACAAGTACAAACTCTACGGTAGTGAAAAAGAAGAGAAGTTCCCGGTCAGCCTCTGGCCCTTCGTTGAAATCGAGGACTGGGATAAATACTATTCACTCACCCTGTTCAGTCTTTATAAGTACACCCGCTACCCGCGCTTCAATTCGGTCACCTTCCTGCCCATCTATCATCACCTGGAAAGTAAGGTGGACGACCGGGAACGCTTCTGGTTGTTTCCGCTGGTCTATCAAAAGGTGGACGGCGATTACAGCCGCACGGTAACGCCCCTCACCTGGAAGGAGAGCCGGGGCGAAGACGTCTTTCGCTCGTACTTCTATCTATTCTACTCCAACGACAACAAGGTTCGTCGCGACTGGGGGCTCTTGCCCCTGTGGTATACCGGCTATGAAAAAGACGGCGGCGAATCCTATGATTTGCTATTGCCCCTACTGTATCGAAAGTCCGTGAAGACGAAAGCTCGCGGCGGTCTGACCCTGGTAACGCCCGGCTTCTATCTGGACTTGCAAAGGATCACGAACTCCGGCGGCGATACGCGGCGATCCAATTTCAGCCTATCGCCCCTGCACTTCTATAGCGCGAAGAGCAGATCGAAAAGCGCCGCTTCGGATTCCGGTGGAAGCGATTCGCCCGGCGGCGATACAGGCGACGCGAACAAACAAAAACAGCGCGACGACTACACCTGGGGCGTGCCCGCGATTCCCCTGCTGGCTTATAGAAGTAAGAAAGGCGATGTGATTCATCAGAACATCCTGACCTTCCTCATGGACGGCACCTGGCGCAAGGATGAACTGGAGAGACTGTGGCTGACACCCGTAATCTATTTCGAACGAGGCCGCGAGGACTACCTGCACGTTTTGCCGCCGCTGTTCATGAGCTTCGGCAAACGCGACGGCCCGCACTATCAGCATCTGCTGCCCATCTACTGGGAATGGACCACCGACGAGGAAGAGACGATTCTCACGGTACCTATTTTCTACTACAATAACATTCGCCGGGGTAAGGGCGCGAATTACTATCACGAAGACACGGTGATTTCCCCTTTTCACTACGCCCACGCAATCGACCGGGGCGAAATCAACCCGCGCCGCGATAAAGACATTCTTTACTTATCGCTGTTGCAGGTATTGCCCATCTATTATTCGAATATACAAAGAGGCGAAGGCTCCCATCGCAATATTCTCGGTCTTATCGACTGGTCCTACGAAAAGGACGACTCCCTCAAACGCTCCATGGTGCTGCCGCTGTATTACTACGGTCGCTCCGCTCCGGACGCGAAGAGAACGCCCATGGTCGCGCGAGCCGGCGGCGAAAAGAGGCCCGGGAATGCTCCCGCGGGCGGCACGAGCTCGGGCGGCAGCAACACGGCGGGCCATGGCAAGACGAAGGGCGAAGAATCGGGTGCTTTCCACCTGTTTCCCCTGCTTTCCTTCAACTGGTGGGGAGACGGCGAGACCTCCAATCTCTGGTTGCCGCTCTACTATCGAAATAAGGAGGCCGACGGTTCGCTCTTTCAATACATTACGCCGCTCTTTATTCGTGAAAAGACTTCCACCTGGACGGCCGGCCTGTACGGGGGTCTGTACTACCACAGTCGCCATGAACGTAAGGCGGGTGATGAGACCACCCACTTCCTGTTCCCCCTCGTTTATCACGAAAACGACGAAAGGGATAAGACGACCTTCACCTATGCCACGCCCCTGTTTTTTCGGAGCACGACGCCGGATACGGATAAGGGTTTGATTTCGCTGCTGTGGTACTACGCGCGGGACCGTGCGGTGGATTCAAACATGAATGCGCTCATTCCGCTCTACCTCTACAGTCGCACGGCTTCCGATACTTCGTTTTACTCCTGGCTGTACGTTCACAATCGCCGAAACTTCTTGAGCGGCAGCGAGCGCGCGGACCGGTCGTTGTTCTTCTATTATAAGTCCAGTCGCATCGACGACGACCAGGGCGAAACGCAAAATCGGGACTTTACCTTCGCGTTTTCCCTGTTGCCCTTGTTTACGCCCAACATTCCGCTCTTTCATCTTTCCCGCGACAATGAAGGCAGCCACGTCAACGTGCTGACGGTTTTTGATTGGAAGCGGGATAAAGAAGGCCTGCGGCGATTCTGGTCGCCCCTGCTCTTTTACGGCCGCGACGGCTACACCCACGTCCCCTTGCTGGGCTGGTTCAGCTGGCACGGCAGTGAACTCTACGAAGAGCGTTCCTATTTAGCGCCCCTGTTCTACCACAACAACACCAACGTAACCTGGTCCACGCTGGCCGGTCCGCTCTGGTTGCATTCGGATCGCGAAGAAGCCTTCAATCTGCATGTATTGCCGCTGTTCTACTCCTGGAAGGACCGCACCAGTCGCAAGAACTTTCTGGCGCCGTTTTATTACTACGCGGCGGATCGCACGCAATCGCGTCCCGGATCCAGTCGCCGCGAAACGCGTTTCGTCAGTCCTCTGGCGTACTACTCCAACAGTACCGTACGTCGGGACGCTTATTTCAAAAAGAAGAGCAGCACGCTGGTGCCCATCCTGCCCCTGCTTTATTACGGCAGCGAGGAATCGGACGTAGGCAGTACGCATACCGTACTTTCGCTTTTCCATTGGCGGAACGATAAGGAAGATCAGCTGGATCGCTTCTGGGCCCTGCCGCTGGCCTACTATGGGCGCAATCGCTACTTTCATTTGATCCCCTTCTTCTTTCGTCCCGGGGGATACGACGATGAGGAAGGCTGGAGTTTCAGTCCCCTGCTCTACTACCATAGCTGGTCGCGCGATCACGATCGCCTTTTTGCCGGACTCTACTACACTCACAGCGTGTCCTCAAAAAACACCGACCTGGCCATTTTCTTTCCTACCTACTGGGCCTGGGAAAACCCGGAGAGCAAGGGCCAGTTGATTTTGCCCTTCGTCTACGAATACGAGGATAAACGAAAATACGTAAACATCAATGCCCTGGGCCTTTCGCGTACACGCAACGTCGGCAAGGTTGCCTTCGGCACGACGCAAACCGGACGCTGGTATCTGGACACGGATATTTCCTGGCTCTACAACATGGTCAGCGTGTCGGCTCGCGTTTCAGTGCCTTCGCCCTTCGGCGAAAAGAAAAAAAATACAACCGGCGGCGGCACCGGCAACGACGACGGCCCGCGAACGATCGGAGACAAGGGTTCCGGAGACACGGGTCCCGGCAATAAGCAGCCCGGCGATTCAAAGGACGACCCCAATCTGGCGTTCTTTCGCGGTCTGGACGTCCAACAAGTAGGCGAAAAGCAACGCAAGCAGTTGGATACCCGGATCAAAACGCCCCACCTGACTCGCAAAAACAACATCACCCGCACGGAGTCCGAGTATTTCTGGGGCTTGAGCGTACTCTACGGTTGGCTGGCCTACGAGGTGGCGGACACGAAACGGCACTTTCGCATGTTTCCCTTCGCCTGGTTCAGCTGGGATACCCGCAGCGACGACCGCGTGAATACCGTGCCGTTTTTGTATCTCTCCTATCAATCCGAGGAGCTTTCGTATTTCGCGCTCTTCCCGGGCTTCCTGCCCCTGTACGGTAAACAGCGCGAAGGCAAGTCCTTCGTGGAAGTCTACGGCGCCCTCTGGCCCGTCTTTATTCGGGAATACGACGACGATGAAAAGCGTCGCGAGTATTCCGTGCTCTGGCCCTTCTACAATCAGCACTCATCGCCCACCAGCGGCGGCTTTCGCCTGATGCCGCTGGTCTGGCACAAAACCAATCGGGACAAGGCGCCGCCCGGCAAGGAAGGGCGCGTGGCGTCCTCGCGCACGTTGAGCCCGGTCTACTATCAATCGTACTATCGAACTCAGGAGCCCGCAAACAAAGTCCGCGAGCCGGCCGGCAAACCGGTACGCATCGGTGAAAACGAAAATCGCCCGGGCGGAAAAAAGAAGAAGCCCGACACCGCGCCCGAGATCAAGGGCCCGGTTCTGGAAACCGCCGTACGCAGGCTGTTCATTTTGCCCTTCGCGCCCCTGTGGTATCGCCACAAAACCACGGAGACCGTCTTCGCCGACATTGCCGCCGCCAAACGTCCGGCCGGCGAAAGCGCGCCCGTCACAAAAGAAACGACCATCTGGTCCTATCTGTTTCCCCTGTACGTCTATCGCTCCCGGGAAACGGAGCAAACCGCGAAGTCCGCGTCGGGCAATCGCTTCACCTTGGTGGGCCTGCCCTTGCTCTATTACGACGCCCTCAATGAAGGCACGCCCCCGGGCACGGATGCGAACGAGAACAAAGACGACCAGGAGCAACCGAAGGCACCGGCCGCGCGACGCACGACGAACTTCTTTTTACTGGGCTACTATGCCCACAACTCGCCCCGGGAAAGCATCAACTCCTTCCTCCTGGGACTGTTTCGCCGCCACGTGGAC
>CAZGYS010000149.1:0-12004 GCA_964530305.1 uncultured Leptospiraceae bacterium | reverse complement strand
GCGCCAGGGCGGCATGGAGAAGCGCGTAACCCAGCAGAATGCCCATGGCGCAGATGAGCAGGGCTTCCAGAACCAGCAGGCCCAGAACGTGGCCGGGGCCGCCGCCCATGGCGCGGAATACGGCGATTTCGCGGCGGCGATCATTCAGGGACGCGTGCAGGGAAACGAAAACACTGATCAGTCCGGTCACGACCACCAGGCCGCTGATAAGAAGCAGAACCCTTTCCATGATGGAAAAGACATCCCACATGCGTAAGAGCACCATACCGGGGATAATCGCCATGAGCGGTTCGGCTTTATACTCGGCGATTTCTCGCTGCAGTCGTAAAGTCAGGATACGCGAGTTCGCCCCCAGCAGGAAGGAAGTAATTTTACTGGGACGGGGAATCGTACGCTTCGCGGTTCGCTGATTCGCCGTCCCCTTTATCCCGGCGGCCGGCCAATCCAGATGAATGGCCTCGATGCCTTCCAACGTAGTATAGAGAGCGCGATCCACCGGAGTGCCGGTGGGCTTCAATATACCGACGACGCGAAACGGCTTATCGCGATGATCCATGAAGCTGGTCTTGCCCATGCCGTGGGAAAGCACCAGGCGACGGTTCAAGCGATATTTGAATTTTTCCGCGACGGCGGCTCCGAGCACTACGTCGAAAACGCCGTTCGCCGCTCGCCCGCGGCTGAACTGGAGACTTCGTCCGCGATTAAAGGAGAAATGGCGATAAAACGATTCGTCCGTTCCCACCACGCGAAACCCGCGATGGCTGTCTCCCAGGGAGATGGGAATCGCCCAGCGGACGGCGGGGTGCTTTCTCCACTTTTCGAAGGCTTTGTAGGAAATGCCTCCCGTGGGCGCGCCCAAATGAAAGATGGAATACATCAAGAGTTGAATTTCGCCGGTACGTTCTCCCACCAGCAGATCCGTTCCGCTTACGACTCCGCTCAGGGATGCCCGCGCGCTCTTGCGAGTGGTTTCAATGCCGTGGAGCAACACCACGGCCATGGAAATGGATACGATGGTCAGGCCGGTCGTCAGCGCGCGACGCCGAAGTGATTTAAGCGTTAGTTCGAGCAAGAGCACGGCCACTTTCCTCCTTCTCCGTCGTTGCGCGCGAATTTGCGTGATTCAAATCGCTCATGTCCGTGCAATCGGGAAAATGCGTTGCGATGCGCGGATCGTGACTGACCATGAGCACCGTACTTCCCGATTTCTCAACGGCCGAGAACAGAATTTCCAGAAATTCCACGCGGTGCTTTTCATCCAGGGCCGACGTCGGTTCGTCCGCGATGATTAGTTCGGGTTCGCCCAGCAAGGCTCGGGCGGCCGCGGTGCGCTGCGCCTGTCCGACCGAAATCGACGACGCTTCTTGATGCAATATACTCGTGATGTTCATCCTTTCCGCCAGTTTCAACGCGTCGTCTCGAAGAGAACCGCCCGCGCGTCGCCGGGGATTCAGGCGACCGGGCAGGAGGATGTTCTCCAGCACCGTCAGGTAGGGGATCAGATTAAAGGTCTGGAAAATGTAACCCAGGCGGGCTCCGCGAAAACGGTCCCGCGCGCGGCGGGACATTTTCTCCAGGCGATTGCCCAGTACTTCCAGGGTTCCATAGGAAGGCTCAAGCACTCCCGTAATCAGGCCCAGCAAGGTCGACTTGCCGGAACCGCTGGAGCCCGAAATGAAATGATGGCGCCCTTTCTTGATATCAAAGCGAGGCACCCGGAGCAGGGGTTCGCCCTGTCCATAGGCGAAGGCTACGTTGCGCATGCGCAAAACGTAACCGCCGTTCGTGGGAGCACTAGAGTTTGATTTCGCCATCGCCTTTCTCCAGCAGATACGTACGGTTTCCGGCGTCGCTGATGACGCGGATCGCCAATTTTTCCAGGCGGGGAAAGCTACGGGAAAGTTCGAAGCGAATGCCGTCGCCCGAGGCGAGATTGCCGCACCCGGCCTTGAAGCGAACGCGGACTTCGGCATGGCCGTGGGTTCGCTTTTGAACGGGCCGCTCCCACATCACCGCGCAATTGGCCGCGGAGGGAAGTTTGGTCGTTTGGGTCAGGGTTCTCGTTAGACTATCCATGGCCTGGGCGACTTTCTTTTTCTCGGCGCTCGTTCGGGCCTTGTGTTCGAAACCGTAGAGCGTCGCGCCCGGCAGGCGAAATTCAGCGTGGAGGCTGCCGTCTTTTTCCAGCCCGAGATCCAGTTCCGCCCTGCCATGGGAGTGACCGCCGAAGCCGCCGTGGGCGTGGGAGGCGTGATCACAATGGTAGCCGGCGGCCATGAGGCATAAGGTCGCCAGGGCGATCATAACGCGCGGCTTGCTCATTCCGCGGCTCGCGCTTTTTTGTAATTTGTTGATTGATATCATTTTATTCAGCATGTCGATGCTCCTTAACTTAATCGCCTTAGCGATAATCGTCGGATTGATCGTCCGGGTACATGTGTTCCACCGGAGGGTTGTCGTCGTAATAGGGATCTTTCTTGTCCTTGTAGGGTTCCGAGGTTTCGCCCGCCAGTTGAAAGGAGGCCTTCGCCAGGGCGTTTTCCGACACGGCGATTTTCAGGCGTCCGCGAACCCAGATGGGATTCCACCAGTCGAGCTTGATGCTTTTCCCGGGAGCCATTCTTACGTGAACGATTTGATTGGAGGGAGGCGCCGGGACGTGGATGCAGGCCCGGGGATAGGGTACCAGGAGAAACTCCGACATGTACTCCTGGTCGTCCTCCAGGGGAACGGCGAAGCCCGGAATGCGAACCGGTTGCCCGTCCAGCTTACGCAGTTCGGGGGAAACCTTGCCGGTTTTCGCGTCCAGGCCGCGAAGGTTAACCCACAGCAGATCAGTCGCGCCGGTTCCGGCGGATGAGCCGCCCTTGTCGGCGCCTTTCGCGTCGCCGCAGGCGATGTTCGTCATGGAAATCGATGCCAGTAAAATCGCGGTAATGCGCGCGTACACGCTGAGTTTTTTGTACATGGTTTACTCCTGAGTACTCCGAAAACACGGTTCCCTTTTGAAAGGATCCCTCTCGGGTATGATGGATGGAATGGCTGGATTAAGAGGCGAAGGGAGGGGCTCGTGGCGAGCCGGTTCCCAGGGCGGTTTCGAGGGGAAAGGCGTTGTTTTCCGGCGTCGAAGCAGTCGGCGCCGGAAGAACCTTAAACGCGTTCGCGGCCTTGGAAGCCCTGGTCTGGTCCGTATTACCGCGGTGCCAGAGACCGCAATCCGAGGCATGAACCTCGTCGAGATGGTGCACTATAGCGGCATCGGAACCGTGTTCCGCGTCCAGGTGCGACAGATCATGAAGCCCGGCCGCCGTGGACAGCCAGATCAACAGGGATCCGGCCAGGACTGTTTGCCATCTCAGGCCCATCGTACACCCATTCGGCGATGCTACCGCTTTCGTCAAGTCATTTTTAGTGCGCCGCAAAGAGAGCCTGAACGCCCGATCAGGAAAAAAGAAGCTCCGGATCGGGCGGTAGCTTACTTGAGGCCGGCCATCAATTCGGCGTGTTCTTTTTTGATGGTCGCGTGCTCTTTCGTGAAACGGGCATGCTCGGCTTGCATGCCGGCGTGTTCCTTCATCATGCGGGCATAGTCGTGATCACCCTTGCCGGCGGCGATGAGCTTCTCATGGGTCGCCAGCAGCGCATTGTGTTTTTTCATCAGGGCGGTGTGCTCTTTATTCAGCTTGTCGTGCCGGGCCATGATGGTTTGAAATTTCTTATCGTACTCGGCGGACTTGCCCTTGTGCTTCGCGTGATTTTCCATCACCTGCTTATGCTCCGCCTCGAATTCGGCATGGGCTTTCATGAAGGTCGCGTGCTCTTTTACGATTTTCGCGTGGTCGGCCTTGAATTTGTCGTGGGCATCGCCGCAGGCGGTCAGCGCGCCCGCTAGTAGCAGGACCGAAAGGATTTTAACTGTTTTCATTTTACGCTCCGGGTTTAATTTTCGACTTCAGGATTCGCGCGCCGCGATGGCGTCGCCTGCTTGCTTGTAGAATTTCGGAGAGGCCTTTTGACGCTCGGTGAAGTAGGCGCGATATTCGTCGTCCACGTTGATGCGGGAGGAAATGGTCGCGTCGAATTCGTCCAGCAGGCCCAGGTTCAGTTCGCAGATTTCGCGGACGGCGTAAGCTTGCGAACCATTGCCCGTGATGTAATCGCATAGACCATTGCGCACGGCGAAGTCGTGCAGGAGCGGCCCCGCGTTACGGTGAATCATGAATCGCAATCCGCACAAACCGGCCAGGCCCAGATCGTTCACGTCGTCGAAGACGAACGCGATTTGTTCCAGGGTCAGTCCGTGATTTTCGGCTAGATGCTTCGCCGCTAGGCGTTTATCGCCTATGCCCAGGTATACGGCGTTGAAGCTTTCCCGCTCGGCGAACTTCAGGGCGGTCTGGTTGTTCTCGCCGCTGATAATCGCGCAGATGGGCGCTCCCGCTCCGGCGCGATGCATGCCGTAGCGCAGCATATTCGTGCCCATGGAATCGGCTTCGTTGAAAGTGGAGGGTTGGCCTTCGCCCTTGAAGGCCGCGTTGAATACGCCGTCCCAGTCGAAGACCAGGGCGCGGATATTTTTCAGGCCGGCGGCGATTTTATCGGCGTCGGTGATAAATCGCCCGCCGATGTTTTCAAAGGTTTCCTGGACGGTCGACTGGTCCAAGGGTCCGAGGGTGGAAGGGTCTAAAGGTGCAAAGGTCGAAGGATGGAACCGGGCCCGTTGGACCCTTTCACCCTTCGACCGTTCGACCTTTATCCCAGCATTCCCATTTTGACGAGATCCTGAATGTCCAGGATACCGGCGGGAACATTGTCCTGCAGAACGATGATATTGTCGATTTGCTTCTCATTGAAGAGGTTGACCGCTTCGTAGAGCAGAGCCTCGGAGCTGACGGTGGTGGGGTTCGCGGTGAATTCCAGTTCGGAGAATTTCTTGTCCAGAATCTCGCGGCCCTTGTCCTGCAGCTTACGACGAATATCGCCGTCGGTGAAGATACCGGCTACGCTGTTGTTGTCGTCCACGATGGTAACGGCGCCCAGCTTGGATTCGGTCATTTGAACCATGGCCGTGGTCACGGTATCCGAAAGCTTGCAGACCGGATTGGCTTCGCGCAGAACTTCGTTAACCTTGATGGTCATGGCGCGGGTGTGCTCGAAGAACTGATCCGTACCGACCTTGGTCAGGGAGTTCTCGGTCAGCTTTTTCATGACGCCCCAGGGAACGGTGCAAACATGCGCTCCGGCCAGCATGGCCGTACGAACGTGCTCCGGATGACGCACGGACGAAAACATGATCTTCGAGTTGTAGTCGTACTTTTCGACTACTTCCACCATGTCTTCCACCAGCGTGATGGCATCATGGCCCTGATCCTGCAGGCGACCCACCAGCGGGCAGACATAGGAAGCGCCGGCTTCCATGGCCATGTAGCCCTGGTTCAGGGTATAACACAGGTGAACGTTTACGCGATGACCGCGCTTTACGATGGTGCTGCAAGCGCGCAGGCCTTCCAGGCTGACGGGGATTTTGAAGACGGGAGCTTCTTTAAGTCCGGGCAGAGCCAGAATCCGCTCCGATTCAGCGACGATTTCATCATGAGTTTCGCCGAGTGCTTCCACCTGCAGTTCGGGAACCATGCCCGAGAGTTTAACGATGGCCCCGTCGATATCCGTAATACCGTGCCGGTGCATGAAGGTGGGAGTAGTCGTCAGGGCCTTGAGAAAGCCCAGCTTGAAGGCTTCTTCGATTTCCTTGAAGTCGGCCGAGTCGAGAAATAATTCCATACAGTTTCCTTATCCTTGAGGTCCTTGTGTTTTCGGTAAGTCACATAGTCCGACCGGTACCGGGACCGCAATCGAAAAAAGGGGCGGGGTTAAGGGCGATTTCAGCTTCGTTTTGCCGGAATTACGATTTCTTTTTTCATAAAAAAAGGTTCCGAGCAAAATCGCCCGGAACCTTTCTACCTGCCGAGGCTATCGAAGCCTTCAGCCCGTCGAAACAGGAGCCTTCAGCCTGTTGCTACGGGATTCAGCCTGCCGCGACGGGAGCCGCGTGGCGATTCACCAGGGCGTGGATGTCGAGCAGGGGCTTTACGAACTCTTCCATCTCGTCCAGGAAATACTGGCTGGCGGCATCGCACAGAGCTTCCGGAGGATTGGGATGGGCCTCGATGAACAGGCCGTCCACGCCCGCGGCGACACCCGCGCGAGACAGAACCGGCAGGAATTCACGAGCCCCGCCGCGCGGATCCTTGCTGGGAATGCCGTATTTACGGATGGAGTGGGTGATGTCGAAAATCACCGGGTATCCAATCTGATTCAGGTGATAAAAGCTGCGGGGATCCACGATCAGGTCATTGTAACCGAAGGCGTAACCACGCTCGGTCAGGAGGATGTTCTCATTGTTCGTGGCCTCGAGAATCTTCTGGACCGGCTTGTCCATGTTGTCCGGAGAGAGGAACTGACCGTGCTTGATGTTTACGACCTTGCCGGTCTTCGCGCAGTCCACGACCAGCGTGGTTTGCATACACAGGTACGCGGGAATTTGCAAGATGTCCACGACGTCCGCCGCCATGGGGACTTGCTCGGGGTAATGCACGTCCGTCAGCAGGGGCAGGTCGAATTCGTCTTTAACCTTCTGGAGAATGCGCAGGCCCTCTTCGATGCCGGGTCCCATATAATTGCTGACCGCGCTGCGATTGTCTTTCTGGAATGAGGACTTGAAAATCAGAGGGAGATTCAAGCGCTCCGACATGGCCTTCAGCTTTTCGGCCGTATGCATCATGGTGGCTTCGGCCTCCACTACACAGGGACCTGATATAAGAAAGAGCTCCTCGGAGCCGCAAGTTACATTGCCTACTTGTACGGTTTTTTTAGTCATGAATCGCCTCCCGCTATATTTATTCGGAAATTTCGTTGGTGACCGGGCTTTTCAAGCGCCCGGCATGCTTCTTAAAAAATGCACCAATATGCTGCAAATGACCAGGATCCGAAGAGGGGGTCTGCCGGTCAAGTCGGATATGGTCGCCGTTCAAGGAGTATATACATTCTCCGGAGCCGGGTCCAGAACAAATTGTTCAACAAAATCGCCCCAAAATTTTCGGTTCAGCCAAAATACACGAGATTGTTTTCATAAAATGGGACAAACATTCGAGACTGTACGTATGTCTAATACCGGAATCAGCGATTCCCGAATCCACCGCGGAGTCTGAAAATGAAAACAGGTACACAACAAAAGCAAATGAAACGTCTCGCGTTCTTGAACGATGACCAACAAGAAATCGTCGGTATTTCCCTGGCCCCGGGCCAGGCGCTGGAAGTCCGCGTCGCGCGTCGCGACGGCGAGGATGCATTCCTGAATGTTCCGGCGCGTTTGCGATTGGACGATGACCTGGGAGCCCTGGAGAATCGCACTCGCTTCCGCGCGGGCGACCCGTTCGGTTCCGGCGTTATCGTCGCCGAGCACGAGGGCCTCCGCGGCGAACTGCTGGTCGTGGTATCCGGTCGCGATTCACAAGCGGCGGCTCTGACCGATCCGGTCGTGTAGCGTGAATTAACTTACCTTACCTGCTTCCCGGGAAAAGCTTGCATCCGATGCTCTTCCCGGGAGGCAATCGCAATGCGCGATTCTCCCGGCCCCGGGCGACTCTTTCCTCTCGGTCGATCCCTGCTTAAATTTGTTATCGGGTTTTCTCTTCGGGCTCGACATCGGTTTCGATTCCGATGATTGATTTATTTTAGAAAAAAATAAGACCGGAATCATGATCCCGGTCGAAAGACCCCATTTAACCCTTAAGCTGATGGACCGTTCGCGGGGGTGCCTCACGGCGCTCCGCGAACGTTATACCAGGCAGAAAGTTTAAGGAGTTAAAATATGTATGGGAACCCATCAACCCGGGGGATCCGAAAGACGGGCTACGGCACAATCATCCTTTTGTTGCTGACGATGAATTGCGGACTGACGTCTTTCAATCCCTTCCAGAAAGAATCCTCAAATGATTTCTTATCCGGACTCTTTGCCGGATTGAGCACGAGCACGGCCGGCCAACCGTCCGGTCCGACTCAGTCTTCCGCGCCGGTGCCTACGGGCACGTCTTCCGCGCGCATGATTATCGCGGAGGAGGGCGGCGTCGTCTCCCTGGGCGATGAAGTCAGCCTCACCATTCCCCCGGGCTCGTTGTCCGCGGACACGGAGATCTCCATCACGAAGATCGCCAAAACCCCGGAAGCCGGGGGCGTCATGCAGGGCTATGCCGGATTCGGCCAGGCCTATCGCTTCGGTCCCGCCGGCACGAAATTCAATCTATCGAAACCGGCCGTGCTTTCCATGAAGTACGACGCGACCAACGTGGAATCGCGCGGGCTCAAGGCCGAGACCATGCAGATGTACTACTTCGACGAGGAGTTGAATCAGTACGTCAATGTAGCGTCTTACGCGGATACGTCTTCGGGGCGACTCGTTGCGCGACTGGAGCATTTTACGATGTATTTGCCGCAGGCGCAGATACTCGCCGCCGGAAACGTGGCACCGTTCGTCGCAATTCAAACTCCGGTGCCGCGCACGATCCGCGCGGGTATACCGATTTATCTGCGGGCCACGGCACGAGATTATTCCAGTGGTGGTGCCATCGCCGATGTAACCGTTTGTTATCGTAAGTTACAACCCGCGGCCGGGCCCTTGACCTGCGCGCGAATGAAGCCGGAAAAGCGTCTTCAGAACCTGGATACATACGTACACCTGGTGCCGGCGAGTTTCTTGAGTGTGGCGGATCTGGGAGCCGGCAATGATTTCGAATATACCATAACGGCTACCGATAATCTAGGGGCGACGACCACCGCGACTGTTCAGCATGAAATTATTCGTTTCTACCAGGCCGGCACACTTCAGGTACTATCCGGATCGCAAAACATGGCGGCGGGATTTCAGCGTCCTTTTCAGGCTAGAGCGCGCGATAATTTTGGAGCCAATGTTCCATTTATTCCCGAAAACCCCACGGTCGTTGGTGGAATCGGTACGATTCTACGCACGGACGCCGACGGCATCGTATTTCGCGCCGAAAATGTCCTGCCCGGCGGCGCCATTCAGGTAACACTCGGCGCGGACACCGCGCAGGCGCCCGTTACGGTCTTCCTGGGCGAAATCGAACGCCTGGCTTTCCTGGACGACAATGGTCTTGAGATCGACAACATCCTCATGCGCGAAGGGCAGGTCAAAGACCTGGATATGAGCGCCTTCGATGCTTTCGGAAATCGGGTGCCTGTCTTGCCCAGCTTCACCGCCGATACCTCCATCGGCCGAATCAACTCGGACGGACAATTCTACTCCCTGGACGGCGCGAATCTTGGACAAATAACGGCGAGTCTGGGCGGTCTCATCGCGCAACTACCGGTCATGATCCTGTCGCGAGTCTGGGGATCGTCAACGGAGTATCATGAAAATCCCGCTCAACATGTTCCGGAAATCGAAGTGATCAACGGCGTGATCTCCGCCACGTATATAAATAACAACGGTGTTCTCCAGAGCAGTTATCTGTCTCAGACGAATGCGGGCATGGCGACCATTCACCGTCAGGCGGTCTATCAGGGAAGCCCCGCGGTGGCGATGCGTACTGCTCAAGGAGTCATTCAGGTAAAACATCTGCAGGGGAATACCTGGGTCACGCTTTCGAATTCCTTGAACTTCAATCCGACGGCGGTGAGCGGTGAGCCGGAATTGATTGCGGATGGAAATAATCTATACGCCGGCTGGCGTGAAAGGGACGGCTCCGGTGGGTTTTATACCTTCGTGAAGCGCTGGGACGGTACGGCCTGGACTCAGCTGGGGGGCAGTGTCCATAACAGCGGCGCGAACATCGGCATTGGTCTAGCCGTGGTCAACGGGACGTTGTATGCCCTGGTCAAGGAATTGACCCCGCCTTCCAATCACGAACTGTTCTTGAAGCGCTGGAACGGCACGAGCTGGGTATCCGTGGGCGGCTCCTTGAATGATGTATCTACTCAGGACGTAGCCAACGCGCGATTGTACTCCAATAACGGAGTCCTCTATGCGACCTGGCGCGAAAGCGCCGCGGTGGATGAAGTTCGCGTGAAATACTGGGATGGAAGCGCCTGGATCGCCCTGGGCGGCGCTCTGAACGTGTCCGGCGCCAATAACGCGGGGGCCCCGCGCATGGCCTTCTATAACGGCACGCCCTATGTCCTGTTTCGCGAATTCAATTCGGTGACCCTGGAGCGAGAGCTTTACTTGAAGCATTGGAACGGCACGGCCTGGGTTCAGGACGGAGGCACGATTAGCTCGGGGCCGGATTCCAGTGGAGTCACGGGGGACGTAGCGTTTCAGAACGGGGATCCCGTTGTCCTGTATAGAGGCGACGACCCGGGGACGCACAAAGTCCTATCCAAGAAATTTCAATAGATCTCTTGAGCGTGGGTGTCTTCTCAGAGGCGCCCACGCTCGCTTTTTGCTCCCGAATTCCACCTCGCAAGCCGCTTGACCGGTCCGCCCGCTCGACGCTTACTGCACGGGTGATTCTTCTATATCGCGCAATCATGCGTCTTATATATATTTGCGTCTACCCCTGGGGACGTATCAAGGCCGCGCGGGGCGATGTGTCCTGGCGCGAACGCTTTGCCCTGAATCTACCGGAGCAACGGGACGTCTGGATCCATGCCGCCTCCGTGGGCGAAGTCAAGCTGGTTCGCTATCTCATCGATTATCTATTGGGGCAAGACCCGAACCTTCAGATTCACGTTACCACCATGACCGCGGCCGGCCAGGCCATGGCCGAAACTGAATTCGGCGGGCGCGTGACCCTGTCCTATATCCCCGTGGACATTCCCGCGCCCACGGCTCGTTTTCTCGACGCTCTGCGACCCCGCGTCGTCGTCATGGCCGAGGCTGAATTCTGGCCGACTCTTCTGCGCGAAACCAGTCGGCGCAAGCTGCGATTGGTGCTGGTAAACGGTCGCATGTCGGAGAAGTCCCATGATCGTTTTCTGCGCTATCGCGGTACATTGACCCGGTTGCTGGGAGCCTATGAGAAGTTTTTCTTCAAGTCGAAAACGGATCTGGAGCGTTTTCGCTCCTTCGGCGTAGAGGGCGAACGCGGCGTGACCGGAGGCGATATGAAGTTCGACGCGCCATTGCCCGAGCGAGACCCGGAACGAATTCGCGCCATGCGGGAGGCGGTGGGAGCGGAAGCGGGCGATTTTCTTTTCGTCGTCGGCTCCACCCGTCCGCCGGAAGAAGAGATCTTCGCGTCGCTTTTCAAGGAGTTGAGTCGGGACGAATCCGGTGCAACCGGAGCCGGCAAGGGGCGCTTTCGCATGGTGCTCGCGCCGCGGCACGTGAATCGCACGGACGATGTGCGCGCCATTCTGGACAAACACGAAATCGATTACTCCATCTTTCGCGCGCCGGGTGAGGGCGATTCGGCGGCGGAGTCTTCGTCCGGGGAGCCGCGCAAGCCCGGGGCCATGGTGCTGGTGGATCGCATCGGCGTACTGGGCGAACTCTTCCTGGCGGCGGACCTGGGCTTCGTGGGCGGAACCATGAGCGATACCGGCGGTCATAATATTCTGGAACCCGTCTGGGCCGGTACGCCCGTGGTCTTCGGACCGGACATTCGCAATGTGGGCGATCTGGCCGAATACATTCTGGCGCGGGACTTCGGCGCGCAAGCCGCGACTGCAGAGGAATTGCGGGGCATTATTCGGGACTTTAGAAATGGGAAGCGCAGGTTCGCCTTGAAGACGGGCGCGGAAACGGGCGAATCGCCTTCGGCCCTGGCGGGGGATTACATTCTACAAGCTTCCCAATCCGCCCGGGGCGATTAATTTGCTCGCGGGCCGGCGCCGATAATTAGATCCGATCACATTTGTTTATTCGGGTTTTCGGCGGATGCCGATTCCCGGGAAAAATCGCTTTACCCGGTGTGTCCGGCGCGGTATTGACTCATAAAGATGGAGAATCGCTACGTTCGTAAAATTCACCTGTTTAATCCCGACG
>CAZGYS010000148.1:0-12101 GCA_964530305.1 uncultured Leptospiraceae bacterium | reverse complement strand
GGCGGCCTCCGCATAATCCTTTTGCATATCCAGTATGGGCGTGCGGACGGCGTCCGGACAAATCACGGTGAGGTGCACGCCGTGTTTTTTTAGTTCGCGCGCGGCGGCCAGGGAAAAGCCGCGCACCGCGAACTTCGACGCACTGTAGAGATCAAGCCCGGACACCGGCGCCACGCCCGCCAGGGAAGCAATATTGATGATGTGGCCGCGCCCCTGTTCGGTCATCACGCGCGCGCCGGCCCGCGTCCCGAGCATGACGCCCTTCGCGTTGATGTCCATATGCAGATGAATCTGTTCGGCCGCGGTCTCGTGAATAAAGCCGGGCTTGAGATAGCCGGCGTTGTTGATGAGTACGTCCAGGCGATTCCACTTCTTCATGGCCGCCGAAACCGCGCGGTCCCAGGAACTCTCCGAGCGGACGTCCAGTTTCTGGATATGCACCTGGGCGCGATTCCAATCGCCTTCCTTCTGCATTTTCTTGAGCTCGGGAAGATTCACGTCCGTTGCCAGAACGCGATACCCCAGATGAATCAGCCGGGCCGAAAGCTTGCGCCCGATCCCGCTGGCGCAGCCGGTAATTAGAAAAGTGGCGTCGTTCCGCATGAGCCAGGGATAGAAGGGGCATCGCCCTTCGCAAGACTAAAACCCGTGCGTTTCAGATTCCATGAAATTCTAGACGACGCCCAGTTCGCGCAAATCGTCCTGCAGGGCTTCAATTTCTTCCTGTAGTTCCAGCCAGCGCTGTTCGGCCTCTTCAGCCTCGGTGGTGACCTGGGCCAGGCGGTCGCTGTTTTCCCGGGAGTATTCGCCTTCGGCGAGTTGATTCGTCAGACGCTCTTTTTCCTGGTCGCGGGCGGCCATTTCTTGTTCCAGTTCGCGCAGGGCTTTTTCCTTCTTTTTGAGGGACGATTGCTTTTCTTTTTTCAGGGCATGGCGATTCACCCTGGGCGTTTCCGCTTCACTCGCGTCGGGAGCGGGTTCGCCGGTTTTCGTCGAATGGGGTCCCCCGGATCCGCCGCGTCCGTTGATGGCCGTGGGATCGCCTTCCTCCGCGCGAAGGCGTCGGCTGAAAACATATTCCTCATAGGTGCCCGGATACATCTCCGCCGAACCGTCGCGCACGTCCAGGATGCGAGTGGCGGTGAGATTGACGAAAGTCCGGTCGTGGCTGACGAAGAAGATCGTACCGCGATAGTCCCGCAGGGCCGCGCCCAGGGCTTCCACGGTTTCGAAGTCCAGGTGGTTGGTCGGTTCGTCCAACAAGAGTACGTTGGCTCGACTCAATAGAATGCCGGCCAGCACCATGCGCGCTCTTTCGCCGCCGCTCAATACGCTGATCTTCTTTTTTACATCGTCGCCCTGGAAAAGAAAACTACCGGCCATGTTCAGGACTTCCTGGCGGGAAACGTCCCGGGCCGCTTCCTGCACCAGGTAGTCCTCAATATTGGTTTGGGGGTTCAGTGAAGCATAGACGTTCTGGGCATAGTAGGCGATGTGCGCTCCGGCGTGGGGTTTGATTTCTCCATCCAGGGCCGGGATGGCGCCGATGATGGTGCGCAAGAGCGTGGTCTTACCGGCGCCGTTATCGCCCAGCACGGCGATGCGCGCGCCCCGTTCGATATCGAAGGTAATGTCCCGAGCCACGGTCTTTTCCGCGTAGCCGATGACGAGATCGCTTACGCGCATGGCGGTGCCCTTGCGGGCCTCTACCTGGGGAATCACGATGCGAACGTTTTGGGGACCCTTGCCGATTTCAATGGTCTCGAGTTTTTCCAACTGCTTTACGCGAGACTGGGCCTGACGCGCCTTGGTGGCCTTGGCGCGAAAGCGCTCCACGAAGGCGGTCAGTTCCTTGCGGCGTGCCTCGAGATTACGATTACGGCGAACTTTCGTTTCCCGATCCTGTTCCTTGAACTCCAGGTATTCCTCCAGATTGCCGGGAAAAAGAAAGGCTTCGCCTTCCTCGATTTCCAGGGTATGGGAGCAGGTGTTCATGAGAAATTCCCGGTCATGGGAGATGATCAGGAAGCCGCCGTTGAAATCCCGCAGGAAGTTCTCCAGCAAGATCAAGGTATCCAGGTCCAGGTAGTTCGTGGGCTCGTCCAGCATCAGGAAGTTGGGTTCGCCCAGCAGCATGGCCGTGAGCTTGACGCGCATCTGGTAGCCGCCCGGTAAATCCAGGACCGGTGTGTTCAGCAGCTCGTGTTTGAGTTGAAAGCGCCCGGCGATTTTGCCGCACTGCCAGTCCGGCTTGCCCGTGTAGCGCTCGAGAAACTCCAGCACGGTTTCGCCGGCTTGATAAGGATCTTTCTGTTCCAGCCAGGCCGCGCGAAGATCCGACGCGCGAATGATGTCGCCCGTATCCGCTTCCTCGGTTTCGGTGAGGATCCGAAACAGAGTCGTCTTGCCCGCGCCGTTACGACCAATGACGCCGATCTTTTGCTTCTCCTCGAAGCT
Organism: uncultured Leptospiraceae bacterium; assembly: GCA_964530305.1. Classification (GTDB taxonomy): domain Bacteria; phylum Spirochaetota; class Leptospiria; order Leptospirales; family Leptonemataceae; genus CAZGYS01. The sequence continues at coordinate 9,644 of CAZGYS010000148.1, read as the reverse complement.
GATCGTAACGTCGCGCAGGAGCACGCGGCTCCCGTAACTCTTGCCGACCTTCGCGGCCTGTAGAAGTGTTTTCATAATTCAGGGATGGGCGGGTTTCGCGTCCGGATCAGGTGTTTTCATCGGCCGGCAAGACCCGTACTTCAATGCCGATGGAGCGAATCACCTCCGCGACGCGCTCGGCTTCGTCGCGGGGCGCCCGCACGACGTCCGCTTCTCCATTGTGATCCACGGCCAGGGCGATTTTGTAGGCATGCTCAATGTCGGTCCCCAGCGCCTGCATACAGATATCGATGACTTCCTGATACGTATTGTAGTCATTGTCGATGATGACCACGCGGTAGAGATCGCCCGGTTGCGGGCCGGGATCACGATTGGGACTGACGTTGGGATTCTCCCGCATCAAGGGCACGGGCCGCGTCATGATGATTACCGGAGCGGGCATAAGTCAACGGACATCGCCACACGGGGCCGGCAAGCGTTTTAGGACATAATCTGCTTGTCCGGGGGGCCTGATTCACTTTCTTGACCTTGTGGCCGGGATGGATGGAAAAACGGGCGGAGAGCAGGCGCGGGAGAAATCGACCGCGACCGGCGGGCTTTCCGGTTTTCTCCGGTTGGTTGCGGCTCCGGCCGTCTGGTTGTTTCGGTATGTTCGAGCCAACCCGCTGACCAGTGTTTTGTTTGCCCTGCTTCTGGGATTCGTGCTCTACCAGAGGTTGCCTTTGTATCTGGAAGGGCGTCGCATGCTGGGACAACCGGCACCGGAACTGAAATTGCGGGACCTGGCCGGACGGGAAGTGGATCTCAAGCAGTACCGCGGCAGGAAAGTTCTGCTGAATTTCTGGGCCACCTGGTGCGGCCCGTGTCGCGTGGAAATTCCGGCGCTGAATTCCATTCATAAGGAAATGGCCGGAGACAAGTTCGAGCTTCTGGCCGTCACGGCCGAACCGGCCGGTTACGTGCGTGATTTCAATAAGAAGAAGCCCATGCGCTATCCCGTGCTCATCGATGATACGGGCAGCGTCGTGAACCGTTATAAGATCAAGGTATATCCGACGTTCATGTTCGTGAACGAGCAAGGCCGGATTACCGACGTCAGCCATGGACTGGACCTGCTCTTGAAGTGGAAGATTCGCCGGCGAGTTACGGGCAGCCTGTTTTAAATAAGGCCGGGCCCGTTCGCGAATAACGTTGTCCGGTAAATTCGCGGCGGGCCGCCAAAGGCAAAGTTAAAGACGAAAGACTGAAAACAACGATATGAATGACGACAACAAGAAAATCGCCGTCCTGGATTTCGGCGGACAATACGCGCACTTGATTGCTTCGCGCATGCGTCGCCTGGGGGCATACACCGAAATTACTTCCCCGGAAACCATGACCGCGGAGAAAGCGCGTCGAGAATTCTCCGGCATTATTTATTCGGGCGGCCCGTCTTCGGTTTACGAAGAGGGCGCGCCGCGCGCTGACGCGGAACTTTTGCAATGCGGCTTGCCGGTTCTGGGAATCTGCTACGGCCATCAACTGATGATGCAACAGGCCGGCGGACGCGTACTGTCTTCGAATAATCGTGAATACGGCCCCGCCCAGTTGCGAATCAAGGAACAGCGCGGCATCTTCGCGGGCGAAAGCGCAAGCGAAGGCTCCCAGGTATGGATGAGCCACGGCGATGAAGTGGCCGAGCTTCCTCCCGGTTTCATCGTGATGGGCAGCACGGAGGATTGCGAATTCGCGGCCGTGGGAGATCCCGAGCGCAATCTCTTCGGGTTGCAGTTTCACCCGGAGGTGACGGACACTCTTCGCGGCGAATCGTATCTGAACAGTTTCATTCGCCTTTGCAATCTGGAAGGCAGCTGGGATTTGCGCGAATTCATGGAGCGGGAAGAAAAACTTATTCGCGAACAAGTGGGGGACAAAAAAGTATTCTTTCTGATTTCCGGGGGCGTGGATTCCACGGTAGCCTATGCCTTGCTGGCCCGCGCCTTGCCGACTGAACACCTGCGCGGCTTGCTGGTGGACACGGGGTTCATGCGCGAGCGCGAAGTTGAAGTGGTCCGCGAAGCGTTGCTCAAATTGGGCGTGCAACTCGAGGTGGAGGACGCCTCGGACGATTATTATCGCGCTCTGGACGGTATCGCCGAGCCGGAGAAAAAGCGCGTGACCATCGGCGAACTCTTCGTCGACGTCCAGGGCTCGGTCTCCGAGCGTCTCGGCTTGAACGCGGAAGAGTGGTATCTGGGACAGGGCACGATCTATCCGGATCGCATCGAGTCGGGCGCCACGAAGAACAGCCATAAAATCAAGACCCATCATAATCGCGTGGATCGCATCGAGGAATTGCTGCGCGCCGGCCGCGTGGTGGAGCCCATCGCCGATTTGTACAAGGACGAAGTTCGTAACCTGGGGCGATTGCTCGGCCTGCCCGATGAAATCGTGGAGCGCCATCCATTTCCCGGGCCCGGGCTGGCCGTGCGTTGTCTGTGCGTCGACCAGGTGCTTACGGTGCCGGAGGAACTTCGTTCGGCTATTGAAGGCACGGGCGAAATTAGCGCGGCCTGCTCGGAAAAGGGCTACGCGCCGCTCGTTCTTCCCGTGCAGTCCGTGGGCGTTCAGGGCGATAAGCGTTCGTATGCGTCGCCCGTCGTGCTGGTGAATCGTGACGCGGACCGAGGTGGTGTCGCGAACATGGGCGACTGGGACGTCGTGGCCGAACTGGCGCGCATGATTCCCAATCGCGTCAGCGGCGTGAATCGCGTATTACTTTTCGCCGGCGGTCGCGCTCATCCATTGCCTGCTCATCCATTGAAAGAGCAGGGCGCCTACCGGACCATGGCGCCGGCCCATTTAACTCGCGAACGCATGGCGATTCTGCGTCGCGCGGATCACATCGTGGGTGAATTCCTGCACGAAAAGAACTTGTACGGCGAAATCTGGCAATTCCCCGTGGTCATCGCGCCCGTCGCCTTCGCGCAAGGCGATGTCCGGCGGGAATCCATCATCCTGCGGCCCGTGAATTCCACCGAGGCCATGACGGCCAGCGCGTATCGCATGGCGCCCGATCTTCTGAACGAATTGACGAAGCGTCTGCTGGAAGTTCCGGAAATCGACGGGGTGTTTTACGACTTAACCAGTAAGCCGCCCGGCACGATAGAGTGGGAGTAATTTAGTCGCAACGGAGGACGGAGCTTACTTCTTCGGCCCGACTTTCTTTAAAGCGCCCAGAACAATATCCGGCGTAAGTAGTTCCGGGAGTATCTGAGGCTTTTCACCGGGGACGCGTCCGTAGAGGACGTAGAGCGGTACGCCGCTACGACCGAATTCGCGCAGCGTCCGGGTAATGACGTCGTCGCGGCGAGTCCAGTCCGCCTGCATGGTGACGACGCCCAATTCGCGGAACTTGTTTTTCACCGAAGTCGCATTGAGCGCTACCGCCTTGTTGGCTTTGCAACTCAAGCACCAGTCCGCGGTGAAGTCGATGAATACCGGAGTGCCCTGCTTTCGCAATTGGGCCACGCGTTCGGGAGAGAATTTTATCCAGCCGTCCGCGGTCGTCCCCGAGCCGGATTTGTTTCCGCTATTGGAACGGGCCAACGTGGTTACCGAACCATAGGCCAGGCCTCCCGCAATCAAAAGCAAGACCAGCGCGGCTACGCGAGCGCTGAAACGCGTTGCCGCCCCACGTGTCGGCGTCGTCCAGCGTCCCAGTACCCAGGCGCCCACTCCGATGAGCACGAGCACGGCCAGCATCGCCGATAGAATGTCGACGCCCGCCAGGCGCCCCAGTACCCAGAGCAACCAGACGACGGTGCCCAGCAGGAGAAAACCCATGAAATGTTTCAGGCTCTCCATCCAGGGGCCGGGTTTAGGCAAAAAGCGCAGCGCCGCGGGAAAGGCCGCAAGCAACACGTAGGGCAGGGCCAGGCCGATGCCCAGGAAAGTAAAAATCAAGAGCGCGTCCAGGGCCGGGCGCGCCAGGGCGAAACCCAGGGCCGAGCCCATGAAGGGCGCGGTGCAGGGCGTGGCGACTACTACCGCCAGAATGCCCGCCAGGAAGGAGCCGCTCATGGAGCCGGTATCCGTGCTTTCGCCCGCGGGGCCGCCCGGGGTCGTTGTCGCGCTTCCCAATCGCGTCAGCGAAGTCCCCATCTCGAAAACGCCGAGCTGATTCAAGGCGAACAAAAAGATAAAGGCCGCCAGCGCGCTGACGAATAAGGGCGATTGCAGTTGAAAGCCCCAGCCCAGGGACGTGCCGCCCGCGCGCAGGGCCAGCATGACCCCGGCCAGGACCCAGAACGACGTCAGCACGCCGGCCGCGTACATGCCGCCATGGATCATGAGACGTCCCCGGCTTTCGCCCGACTTCTTTACGAAGCTCAACACTTTCAAGGAAAGTACCGGGAGCACGCAGGGCATCAAGTTGAGTATGAGTCCGCCGATTAAGGAAAAGAAGATTGCCGTCCACAGCGTCGTTCCGCCTTCGCCGGCGACGCCGGAGCCCGCCGCGCTTATGGAAGCCACGCCGCGCAGCTTCGCGCCGACCTCGATGGATGCCGGTTCGCCGATGCCGGTGAGCAGGACGCCGCTGAATCGGTTCGGGAGCTTTTCGCCGTTGGGATCGCGTTTGAGGAGGATGTTCAGGGAATCGCCTTCGCGATAGACGCGCTGGGGTTCGCCATAGGCGATGAGTTCTTTTTGATGGGGAAAGAAGTAGGCCTTGTTCGCGCGAACCGCGGCGATGCTTTCGCCGGTCGCCTTGACGCTGACCAGGACATGCTTATCATCCACGCGGGCCGTGACCAGGGATTTGTCCGCCCGAGACGGGAGGCGTTTTTTCATGGCGGCGAATTCGTCCGCCCAGCGTTTCGAGGGCTCGGCCTTTTCGGTGACGGGCAGTTCCAGTTGAAAGCGCACTTCACCGGGGATGCAGATGTCCGCGCATTCCAGCCAGCGGGCGTGGGCGCCGATCTTGACGCGGGTTCCGGGGCGGGCCGACGAAGGCACCTTGATTTTTACGGGGAGCAGAACCTTGCCGCCGTAGCCGTAGCTCATCAAGGGCGGCGCGGAGATGCGCTCGGGATGGGGCCACTGGAATTCGCCCGCCTTGAATCCGGCGGGCATGGTCCATTCAATCCGCGTGGGCAAGCCGGCGTCCCCCGGGTTAATCCAGTAGGTGTGCCATTTGCGATCATGCTTCAACAGGAGGCCCAGTTGCAGTTCGGTGCCCGGTTGCAGCGAGGACTGGGCGCTGATGAGGGTGGCCTGGACGTGCTTGGAGCGCTCCGGTCCGGCGGATTGCGCGCCCGCGGGAGAGCCGGTCAGGGCCCAGAGCGCCAGTCCGCCGCAAATCGCCATGGCGATTTTGCTTTGTAAGATGATTTCACGAATGTTCATATATAGTCGTTTCTCTTAATGACCGTTTCCGGCTCGGCTCGCGGCCGGTTTTCCCATAAACGGCTGAACACCGGTCCGGCCTGTCCAGCCCTTCCTGAAATTTAATACCGAAGGTAGCCCATCGCACCCCAATTTTAATATTTTAAGGGGGGAGGGTTCCATTTTCGAGAAATTTCGGTTTTTTCCCTGAAACCGCTTGATCGTTGAAATTCCCCCGTCTAACTTCAATCGGAGCTGTCCCGGCTCCGAAAATAATAGACAGTATCATGGACGAACAAACGGAAAAAGAAGCTCAAGCGGCACTGGTTCAGGATTCCATGGAACCCGTTGAGGCGGGTGCCGATGAACTGGATGGTACCGGCGCCGGTGATAAAGCAAAGGGTAAATCCGCCGCGAAGAGTGGCGGCAAAAAGAAGAAGAGTTCCTCCCTGCGTCTGCAGATCGGTCTTCTTTATACTCTGCTGGCCTTGATCAATATCATGTTCTTCTCCGTCATGATTCTGGAGAACCAGACCAGTCTGCTCTCCACCAACATCAAGCTTCAATACAAAGCCATCATCACCAAGGTGCGCAACGACCTGGGTAAGGACACGATTCCCAGGCAGCGCGATGACGCCTACAATGCCCTCAAAACCAAGCTCCTGACTCAGTATGATATGCGGGAGTACACCATCTTCGACGGCAAGGGTGAAATCTGGCACCAGGAGCCGCCGCTCAAGGAAGGCGAAAGCCGCAAGGTGGATCCCTCCCTGTTTCGAAAGAGCAATGAACTCAAACTGGAACTGAATATCTTCCGAACCCTCTGGAAACTGGATACCAATCCGGCAACCTTTGAGGCGGACTTTCTCGTGCCTTTGACGGGGCAGGACAAACAGAAAGTCTACCTGCATACGGTTTTCAGTCTGAAGGAAATTCAGGATCAGTTGACCAGTTTGTACTGGCAGGTGCTGGGCGCCGTGGTGTGGGGCGTGATCTTTCACATTATCTTCGCCATCTTCGTATACCGGGTCATCTTCCGGCGCGTCGGCGATCTTACCGACGCCAGTAATCAAATGGCTCAGGGCGATTTGAAAACTCGCGTGGACTGGAAAATCAAACGGCCGGACGAACTGGATGAACTGGGCGTGGCCTTCAACGGCATGGCCGACCAGATCGAGAAGACCGTTGAGACGGTTCGCCATCAGAACGAAGAGATTCAAAAGAACAATGAGAAGATTACCGCGCAGAACGAAAGCATCACGCGCCTGAACGTGGAAATCCAGAACGAGCTGGAAATCGGTAAGGACGTGCAGCAGCTCTTTCTTCCCTGGAAGGGAATTCTCAAGGAGTTCGACGTCGCGGTGTATTATCGTCCGTTGCGGGAAGTGAGCGGGGACATCTATAACTTCTTTGATATTAAGGATCGCTACAAGGCGCTGTTTTTCGCGGACGCGTCGGGCCACGGCGTTTCGGCCGCGCTGGTTACGGCCATCACCCTGATGTATCTGGACGACTCCATCAAACATTCGATACAGCCGGCTCGCGTAATCGGCACGTTGAACAACTCCCTGGCCGATCGCCTGCAGTCGTCCTTTTTCGCCACGGCCGCATTCCTTGTTTTCGACCAGGACGGAACCTGTTATTTTACCAATGCGGGCCACAACCCGCCCTTTTACTTTCGACCGTCCACGGGCAAAATCGGCTTTCTGGAAAAGTGCGGTCCGCCCCTGGGTATGTTCGAGGACGTCGAATACAAGACCCTGAAAATGCAAACGCGCCCCGGAGACAAAATCATCGTTTATTCGGATGCCTTGGTGGAAACCAAGAACCATGAGGGCGAAATGTTCGGTCTGGAGCGAGCTCAGGCGCTGGTGGAAGCAAATATGCACAAACCCAATGCCGAGATCGTCGAAATTCTCAAGACCGAACTGGATGATTTTGCCGCCGAGTACACGGATGACGTGAGCATCATTTGCGTGGAAGCGCCCGAACGCGCCGTGGAAACGGTTGAAGTCGAGGCCCAGTCCGGCGCCGGAGAGAAAGCGGCGGAGCCCGCCTTCGGTCGGGGAGCCATGTAATGAGCCGTACCTTCCTCGTCGGACTGATGATGATCCTGGTCTTTGCCTTCGCGCTGGCCAGTCAGGCCATCGTCCGCGTGAAGACCGTGGAATTGAGCTTTCAGCTTTCCCGGGAACAGCTTTTCAATTACGAACTATCGTCTCAGATGTTGCGGGCGCGCTTCAGCAGTCTGCTCCTGCAAAAAGACGACTATTCCACGGAAGTTAAAATGAACGTCCTGGAGTCCGGCGTTCTTAACTTCAGCGAAGCCAAGCACAAGATCGACATCGGTGCTCGGGAGATGGCCGGCCTGTGGATTGTAAACGGTGTACGCAAGCTTTCGCTCAAACCCACCATGGCCTTGCAGGAAGACCAGGCGCGCCTGGACGAATTGCAGTTCGCGTTCTTTCTGGAGCGGCAACGGAACTTCAAGAAAGCCGCCGAGCTGTACGCGAAACTGGAACCCCGCCTGGTCAACAGTCCGGGGGATCACAGCTTCGCGCTTTTGCATTACGGCTATTGCCTGGCCTTGCTGGGGGAAACCGACGAGGCCATTACCGGTCTGCGCAAGATCATGGAATTGTATCCCAGTTCGCGCAATGCCGACGACGCGAAACTACTGATCGAAATTTTGGAGGAATCGCGCAAGCGTTCTCAGGAGATCGACAAGAAGCAACTGACGCCGGCGCAAAAGGCGGTAGCGCTGTATCTGGCCGGACAATACGCCCGTTCCCTGCGGCTGTTCAACAAGGCCGGCGTAAAGAATCTGACCATCCTGCAAAAATACTATCGCGCGCGTGCCCTGGAGCGGACGGGGAATACGAAAAGCGCCATCCAGAATTACATCGCACTGGTAAAACAAAAGGAAAACCCGGACGTAGCCAAAAAAGCCAATCGCCGTCTGCTGATGATCGGCAACTTCTACATGCCCAAGGGCGGAAACACGGTTAAGAAAATCGCCGAGGAAAACGCCAAAAAGATCGGCGATACCGAGGCCGTGAAGGAGATCAATACCGGCGTGAAGCTGGTTTTGAAATCCAAGGTCGTGGAGAAAATCGAGAAGCAGGCCAAGGCCGCCAAGGAAGGCAAGAAGACCAATCTCTCTCAGGAGCAGTTGGAGAAGCTGGCCCAGTTACGTCGCGAAATGGAAGAGACCTTTACCAAACAGGAGAAGGTCGTCGCCACCATCGTGAAGAAGGAAAAGCCCGTTATCGCGGCCGTTCCCAAACCAAAGCCCAAACCGAAACCCAAACCGAAGCCCCTCAAACCGCCGGGGATGCTGGTCCGCTTTCTGGACGGGCGGACCATCTATGGCGGCTTCGTGGACAGCGACGGGATCTTCGTGACCGTGCGGCCCAATCGTTACAGTTTCGGGATCAAGCTGCCCTATACCATGGTGGCCGAAATTCAGGTGGATGGCCGTAAACAAACGGCTACGCGGCCGCTGGCCTTTGAATTACGTGACGGAACCGTCAAATACGGCACTCAAATGCGCCGAGACGGGGAATACATCAGTATAAATGATGGTCTGGAAGAGGTAAAATATCCCGTGGATTATTTTGTGAAGGCGTATCCCTTCGTCAAATAATCAAGGTTTGGCCGATTTCAGGCCGAGAATTGTATAACTAGTAGATATGAGATTATTAACGGGAATGGCAAGGGCTCGGGTTCGCCGGGTTTTGCAGGCTGTACCCCACCGTAGAACGGTTCTGGTCTGTCTGTTTGCCCTGCTACTGCCGCTGAGTGCCCTGACCGCCGACAGCATCGTGCTGGACGACGGCAAGATCATCCAGGGACAACTGGTCACCGTGGATGGGGACTACACCATCGTCCGCACGGCGGAGGGAAATGTTAGAATTCTGTCAAGCCGCATCAAGGGCATCGTAGTCCTGCATACCGGGGTTTCCGTGTGTCTGCGGACCCGGGGCGAACCGGACAAACAGGACTGTTCCGGATACCTGCACCTGGTAACCTCCCGACGAGTCATCATTGCATCCAGGGACCGCACCAGACTGAGTCGCCTCAAGTCGCTGGAGTTTAAGAAGCGTGATCCCGCCCAGCAAATCCTGCCCTTGCTGCGCTCCGGCATTCGCCTGACTCTACAGGTGAAGCAAAGCGGCGATTCCCCCGTCACCCGCATCGAGCAGGTGAAGGGCAAGGTGGAAAGGATTCAAGGCCAGGTGCTGGCTCTGCGAACCGTCGGCGGTTCCCTGCGGCGA
>CAZGYS010000147.1:0-12101 GCA_964530305.1 uncultured Leptospiraceae bacterium | reverse complement strand
ATTCGACATTGCGCGGCGTCGGGTGGGCTCGTCGTAGCTCGTACGTTTTCTTTCAGAAGCAATACGCCGGCTAAAATTACGCCCGCGGCCGCGGCTAAATGCATTTCTCTACGATAATTCTTCATTTTGGGTCTCCACCTTGATTTAGTATGGTTCAAACATCATGCGACCCGTCCCGATGTAACCCAACGCGACGGGTCGCTTTCCAGTCCCAACGAGCAGGCGAATACGTTACGTAGAAAGTGGACGTCGAGCTTCCCTTCGCGGGAGCTACGCAGCTTACATTCGTCGCTTTCAGGTTTCCCGACGCCTTGATGGTCGCGTTGTTGCAGTTTCAGGGCACTTTGATGGAGACCTGGCCGCCTTTTCTTCTCATGGTCCATTGTACGATGGGTTCGCCGTTCGTGTTCATCAAGATGGCGTTGTTCTGGGGGCTCGGCGCGATACTGCATTTCTCACCGTCGCTGATTTTGCTTTCGCCCCATTTGCCGTTGATCCGGTCGACCGAATATACGGCGGCCTGCTTAATGCTCTTGGCGCAGCCGAAGTTAATCGTAAGAATCTTATTCTTCGACGCTGATTCCTTGCTTCCTGAACCGCAACTTACGACGGTCAGGACCGCGAAAGCGCAGAATGCGATTGGTTTTAGTTTCATGTGGTGTCTCCTGTGGTGGTTGAGTTGCATGGAGACTAGCATGCGAAGTGCTCTCGCGGAATTCGTGGAGCTACCTGGGAGGTGGTAAGGTGTCGGTGCAACTACCAGGGTTTACGATTTTTTTTCTAGAGGGCTGTCGGTTTTTTCGCCCCATTCCCCAAAAAAACCCGCCGGAATTCGGCGGGTTTTGGCGGTTTAGACCGCTTCGGCATTTGTTTTGGGAATGAAATTCAAATCGCAGTAGTCCGCCGTAACGTTTTGAAAGCGATTTCCCGATGCCTGATTCACGAGGGGCGTTATTGTTGGATGCGGGCATTCGGAGCATTGATTACAAGATACGGTTCTTACCAGGAAGGGAAAGTTCAGAACCGATATGGCATTGCACTTCGATTCAATCCGATCCCAGGTGGAGTTCTTATGATTCCATGAATCAAAGCCCACCTGACATCCCTCCGCTTTGCAATCCGTATACGCGATGTTCTGAGAAACGAAAGCCGAATAAGCCGCCCTGGGATCAGGTAGGCCGGCGAAGCCCGCGCCAAACGCGAACGATGAAACTTTCTCGGAGCCAATCTCCAGGGAAACGTTCAATGTCGGGGCGAGATACTGGTCGACGACATTGACGTTATAGGCCCGGCATCGCGTAAATTGAATCCAGGGGTCGTCAATATCGCCCTCCGTCTGCAATGGGCCGGTGACGCAACTGAACCCGGCTGCTTGAGTGTCCTGCGGTCGTATGGCCGTGATAAATTCAACCACGCAATCAATAAGCTCAATGTGTCTTCCGTAAGTCTCAATTCCCGTCGCCTTCGCGCCGGTGCGACCTGGCGTATCGCCGTCAACGACATTGGATACTCGACAGTCGCGGAGCGTCATGTGCCGGCCGGGATACGTCGTAATTCCGTGAGCATCGTCGCAACAACCCTTGATGTCGTCGATTAGACAACCGGACATCTCCATGGTATGAGTGTTGAGGTTCCAGAATCCCGCGCAAGTGTAGCCGAAATTCTTGAAACGCGAGTTCCTGCTGGTTCGTACTCTAGAGGCGGCGCAGTCAACTACTTGCGCTTTCGTGGAAAACCAGTGGGATACTCCTATACATCCGCCGCCGTCGCAATGAAGGTTGTTTACCGCGCAGTTTCGTAGCAGGGTTCCGTTCGTTTCGAAAAAGGAAATGCCCAGCATGAACGAGGCGGGAAGGTCGATTTTTTCGACCGTAGACTTGGCGCAGGTTACGTCCTCGCAGAATGTGAATGATATTCCCAGGGGAAGCCCGAACATGGAGTCGGGCGGCAGCTCTCGCCCGGGGCCGAGCCCGATTACATTTATTTTCTCCACGTTAACGTTTTTAGCTCCCAGAACCTTCAGGCCGATCAGGCCCATATCGCGAATTTGTCCGTTTCGTATGGTGACATTGGTCGTACCTACGCACAATACTCCCACGCTTGCGATCAGGGGAGCCGCGCACGCCAGCTGGTGGCCATTGAAGTCGAGTGTTACGTCATTGCTGACAATGAGCAAGGCAACGGCATCTTTTTGCGCGGGACTCCATTCAATGTCGTTTACAAGTTGATATTCGCCCGGCTCATCGATGAGAAGTCCCTCGGGAGGGATGCTGGTTATTGTCCTTCCGTCAAGGGGCTTACCCGCGGAGACTCGGGGTGTTTTATTCTCCCATTTTCGCAGGTGGTGTTCGATTTGCGAATGCCTTGCGAGGCCGGGTTGAATCACGTTTTCTAATGTTGTTTTCGTATTGTTGCTCATCTGCTGGTCCTCCTGAACGATGGTGAAGTTTTTGGGCTTCCTGCGCGAAAGAAGCTAATCGCGCCGCGAGTGGATGGATGTCTTATTGTCGGAACCCGAAGTCGATGCCGGGTTCCGACAATAAGATGCCGCGGTGGCTGATTCAGTCTAGAATCGCCAGCCAATCCAGGCCTACGTTTCCAGGAGCTGCTTTGTTATCGCCAATCGTTTTGACGATAGCCTTGAAGCCGTTAGCGGTCACGCTGTAGGCCATGCCGCTCAAGTAGGCGTAGTTCTTGCCGGGGCCCGAGTCTCCCAGGCTGCAAATGACCCTGGGCGTGCTGCTGAAGGTCGGCTGAAAGGTGACGGCTATTTCCCATTGGGTCCCGGAAGGGGTGCATGCCACCGTCGCTGTTCCATGTTGAATTTGCATCTTTGTTCTCCAATATTCATTTGATATGAAGCAATCAAGTAAGCCGACTTCGAACACCTTTGTCGGATTAGTCGATTGTTCTCAATGAATTTACCATGTTGCCCAACAAGACAATATTCGTACGAACCCCGACATCGTGCCCATGCCTCCGTAGCAATACGCAACAATCCTAAATTTTTTAAATTGAGTGCGCGACCTCTCGCGGCGTCACCCGGACACCAAAAAAACCCGCCGAGTCTCGACGGGTTATGGTGCTTGATTGAGGCGGCGAACTTAGCTCACGGCCGCGGCGAAAGTTATTCAGGGATTGGGTTGTCGTTTTGCCCGAAGCCAGTCGTTCACGACGGTGCGAGGAATGCCGCGCGTTCGGCAATGCAAAGCGTCGGTGCCAAGCCAGGGAAAATCCCGTTTGCCCTCAATCAGATGGATTTTATATTCCGGGCCCATGGCCTTCTCGTATACGACCCTGGCTTTCTCATCATACTCATGGTAAACGCCGCCCGCCGCGGGAACATAAACCTGATTATTCAGAATCAAACTGTTAGTATAAGCCGCGGTGGTTGCCGCTTGACCTCCGGCTTGAGGGACGTATATGTTCTGACACATAACGCGAAACGGGGTGAAGCCGTTCGTTTCGAAGAAATGAGCTATTTTGTCCAGATGCTTGTTGATTTTCGAATCCTGCGATTGCGCAATCAGCACTTTATCGTCTGATAAGAATTTTCCCCAGCAATCAATGTGCCCAATGTAGGTTTCTTCCGGATCTACAAGAACCATGTATCTATCAATTCCCAGAAAGCGATTCATTTCTTCCAGGACGTAATGCATTCGCGCGCTGAGTTCCTTCGCGTCGGGCTTGGTTTCCTGCTTTTCCCGGGGGGTAGGAAGTTCATTTTGCGTGGCGACAAGATACGAAGAGGCCAGCGTTGAGCCGGCAACCATGTAATTCCCTCCGACATCAAGCAGCCCCAGATTAAACCAGTCGTGGGGTTCAATACGCGGCAACGGATCCTGGCCATGCCAGATCGCCTTGTTCCATTGGCGAATCGGCTTGTTCAGGAAATCCGATAACTTTACGGCGCCATAGTCGTCGTTCGGGCGAAAGATACCGGCTCCTTCCATGGGGTCGACGTGCTCTCCACCTTCCACCAGGCCTACGGAACCTCCTCCCAGTGTCGTATAGGTGTGCTTGGCGATGCCGAAGCGCGACGACCCGTTCTTGACCTGTGACGCGGACTGGTATTGAAACCACCAGGGACAATAATCCCTGGTCCAATAGGTATCCGTGTCCCAGGGAATGAAATGTACAAGCTCGGGATTGAACGGTAATTTCATGTCCTTCGCCGTCGCTTGCAGGTTTTCGAGAACAGGGGCGTACATGTTTGCATCGGCGCAAAAAATAAAAATCTGTACCGGCTCCGGGTTTTCGAGTTGTTGCAAGCGAATAATCAGTTCGTTCGGAACTCCGAAAGCACGTGGGCCATTCGGCGGTAGTTGGATGTGTTCGCGGCTGCGCGGGTGAGTTCCAGGATAGGAAATTACAACGCCTCCCATGGGAGCGTATTCAGGAATGGCCTGCACCATGGAAGGAGTGTTGTTCAAATATACCTCATTCTGGACCGTTACCGGGGCGCCTCCGAGGCTACGCTCGAGCTGTTTCCCCAGTTGACGGGGTGTGGGTCTTCTGGTCTTGTTAATGTTCATGTCATGTAGTTTCCTTTATTATGGTTTCGAGTTCGCGAATGCGGATGGGAACGAACACTTGCCTTAAGTTTTCATCGCATTCGCATCTTCCTCCCAAAACCTATCACACCACCCAACCCACTCCAATCCGTACGACCCCCGACGCCTCGCCTCAACCTCCGTAGCACTACGCAACTATCCTGAATTTTTTCGATTGAATAAAAGGCATCCCGCGCCGCCCCTTGAACCAGATGAAAAAGTACCTGCCCATAATCGCTCTCATGCTCGGCGGCGCGCTCTGCGTGTACGCCTGGTTCCTGAGTCCGCTTTCCTTCACGACCGCGCGCGTAGCCGCGGGGAAAATGAACGTGATCAAAGTCGGCGAGCGTCGAGTCGCGTACTACGCGCGTGGGAAAGGGCCGCGCGTGATTCTGGCGGCCAGCCTGGCGCGGGAAGCAAGTGACTTCAACGAGCTGGTTATGGCGCTGAACGCGGCCGGTTATCGCACGGTGTGCGTGGAGGCGCCGGGTATCGGCGCAACCGATTTGCTGCCGAAGCCCACGAGCCTGTATACGATCGCGAAAGACGTAAAGGCGGCGGCGGATGACGACGTCGCCCAAACGGGCAGCGAGACGACAATCGCCCTGGTGGGGCATGCGTTCGGGAATCGCGTCGTGCGCGCGACCGCGGCCCGGTATCCCCGTCTGGCAAAAGGAGTGATCCTGCTGGCGGCCGGCGGGCAACGTCCCATCGAACCCATGGCCAGGCGTGAACTGCGAAATTCCGCCATGCCCTATCTGACGTCGTCGCGTCGCGAAAGGGCGGTGAAGTACGCCTTTTTCGCGCAGGGGAACGCGGTGCCCGATTATTGGATGCGGGGCTGGCATTTACGCACGGGCCTATTGCAGGCGTCGACGCTCAAGGGCACGCAAGACAAGCGCTGGCAAGGGGCGGGGGGCCTGCCGATTTTGATCGTGCAGGCCCTGGAAGATACAATCGCGCCGAAAGCCGACGCGGCGGACCTCTTGAAAAAGCGATTGGGGGCGCAGCTCCAGGTGGTGCTCGTCGCGAAAGCGGGGCATGCGTTATTGCCGGAACAACCGGAACGCGTAGCCCGCGCGATTATTGATTTCCTGCAAAGCCCGCGCCTGCGCTAGCGCGATCGCCCCTATTGATGCGGACTCGCTGGGGCGAAATCACCTGGACACAAAAAAACCCGCCGAGACTCGACGGGTTTTTTGGGCGCACGCGTATGTACGCGAAGGCGCTCTTGCTCTTACGTCCGAGCAGGACTTATATTAAGACTATTGTTCGATGCGACTCAGCAACGCGCCGGTCAGCTTCTCGCCGATTTGATCCAGGACTTCATCGGAGAGGTTGTCATAGTCACCGCGAGCCAATTTCTCTTTGACTTCTTTCAGCTTTTCGGCGCGGCTCGTGTCTTCCGAGGTTTTGGCCATGCGCGAAACGCGTGCTGCGTCGGCGGCGCGGCTGGCTTCCTCGGATATCTGAACTTTATCCGAAGCGGTTGCGGGATTCGTGGCTTTGGCGGCCGGTTCACTCTTGCGAGGTCCATAACTGGGCCCGATTCCACCTATTTTATCTATCATCATGGTATTACCCCTACGCTGTATATATCGGAGCTTTTCAAATTTAACCTGAACACTTTTTTCGGAAAAGAATCATTTCCCGGCCCTAATTGGGGGCCCGATTACCAGGGTAAATTCCCCTTTTTTCGTCAGGCTTCCGACTTCTCCCGCTATTTCCTCGGGAGTCGACTCCGGATTCAGAATCAGGCTCTCTTCGTAAATTTTCGTCATTTCTCTTGCAATCATAATATTGCGGTGCGGAAAAATGTCCCGAATATCATTTAAAGTGGCTTCTATGCGGTGAACCGACTCGTAAACGACGATCAGGCCCGGGAATTCACGATATTCCTCCAGCGCCCGCCGGCGGCGCCCCGCTTTCGGGCTCAAAAACCCCAGATACAGGGCCGGATTGGTCTGATTCCCGGCAATACTGAGGGCGGCGGCCATGGCCGAAGGCCCCGGAATGGGAATTATGGGCACTTCCGGCATTTTTTCCCGGACGGATCCCACCAGGAAGCTTCCGGGATCGGAAATGGCGGGCGTGCCGGCCTCGGAGCAAAAAGCCAGCCGTTTCCCCTGTCGGAGTTCCGACAGGGCATGCTCGGTGTCGGCCTCACGGCGATGAATGCGATAGGATTTCAGTGCATTGGACAGACCGTAGTGTTTGAGCAGGATCCCGGTCTTGCGGGTATCCTCACAGAGAATCCCGTCGACTCCCGCCAGCACATGCAAGGCCCGCAGGGTGATGTCGGCCAGGTTGCCGATGGGAACCGCCGTCATGTACAGGGCCGGGCCCTCGGGCAGGGGCTCTTGCTGGGGAATAATCGCCATATGAACTGATTTTGTTCGGGGCGCGGGCTGTCATCGCTAATCCGCCCATTCCAACCGTACTATCCCGGAGAGCGGGGCCATGGTTAATATTGCATGAGCGGTATAGAATAAGTGATGCGATGTGACGGATGTCCAATGCCGGCTCGTCTAATACTACATGGAATACCGATAATAAGTGGTATTCCTCGCTCTTATGCTGTCGCGAACCACACATATAACCGGATATATAAAGAAGCATCACGGTCGTTTACCCGTGCTGCTGGGGGGGCTGGCGATTCTATGGGCGGCTACGCACTGCGCGAAACTGGACGATTCTCTCGGCCTGTGTTTCCTGCCGGCCGAACTGACCGCGGTGGCCGCCATCGCGCCGGTGCCCATCGGTTCGTGCGCGACCAGCGCCACGACCTCCGACGATACGGGTAGCGGGGACTCGGGCGATTCCGGCACCCCCACCGTATCCATCCCCGTAACCGTTCAAACGGGGACCCTGACCCTGGCGGGTCCCGGCGCGGCCGGATCCCACACGGCTACGGCCGCCATTAGTTCCGTGGATACGACTTCTTCGTTTCTGATTTTTCAAGCGCGGCACAACAGCAATCGCCCGCCGGGCAGCGCCGTGATCGGTCGCATCCTGGATTCCACCACCGTCGAATTTACGAAAGTTACCGACGAGACGTCCGTGATGACCATTCGTTGGTACGTGGTAACCTATCCCTCGGAATTCGTAAGGGTGCAGGGCGGCACCAGCGCGAGAGCTACATCGCCCGTTAATGAGACGATTACCGCCGTCGGCGGACTCAATCGCGCTTTCGTTTTGCAAAGCCAGACGCCGGTGGCCACGGACGGAACATGGAGTAATGACGACGCTACGACCGTTTCGCTCAGCGCCGTAAATACGGTCAGCATCAACGCCGCCGGGGCGAACGCGGGTCATAATACGCGCTGGGACGTGGTCGAATACTTGAGCGCGGATCACATCGAGGTTCAATCCACCACGACTACGTTGACCGGCGGCGCCCTTACCGCCACCGTACCGCTTACGACGGCCGTTGATGTTTCGCGGACCATCACGCTGGTTTCCCTGGCGTCGAACGGTAGCGGAAACGACATGGGCGCGCGTCTTTTGCGTTCCAGTCTGGCGGATTCATCCAATGTGACCCTTGAACACGGCATCAGCGGCGACTCCGACGACCTGAGCGAAATCATTCTACAAACCGTTGAATTCAAGGACGGATCCACCGTACAGTCGGGCACGCTGGACTTTACCGCGGGCGTTTCGCAGCAAAGCGTGGCCATCACCAGCGTGGATACGACGAAGAGCGTCGCCCTGGTGTCCGGGCAAAACGGCGCCGGGCAGAGCATGGGTCTATCGGACTACAATGCCGACGACATCACCGGCGTTTGTTCCGTTACGACGACGCTCACCGCCACGCAACTGACCATGGATCGAGACCAGACCGGCGGTACGTGTTCGGTGGCCTGGTATGTGATTAAGTTCGGCACCGATTGAAACATGTTCAACATCGCGCGCGTCATTTTAAGTTAAGCGCGTCGCGTAATCTTATTGTTAAGTTTTGGCGGGGCGGTAAGATGGCCGTCATGCTTCGCGGCGCCGGAAACAATGTGAACGTCGATTCTTTTCGTCGGGGACTCTACGGGGGTCTTGGTTTCGCGGTGGGCCTGTTGCTGTTTCTGGGATTGGCCGCGCTGACCGCGCAAAGCCTTACCAGTTTCGCCTCCGGACAGGTCGTATCCGCCTCCGCCCTCAATGATAATTTCAATACTTTGAATACGAAGGTGTCCGCGCTGGAAACGGCGCTGGCGCAAATCGCCCCGACCGGCACCATTGTCGCGTTTAATTTAACCAGTTGTCCGTCCGGCTGGAGCGCCGCGGACGGAACCGGCGGCGCGCCGGACTTACGTGGACTTTTCTTACGGGGTCTCAACGACTTTGGTTCCGCGGCCGGCACGCGCGCGGATGGTAATCAGGATCCCGATACTCGCGCCCTGGCCTCCATTCAGGGGCATTCGTTGGCCAGTCATGATCACCAGACTTCGCGCAATCTGGGCGGGACCTGGGGAGAGCTGGGTACCATCGGCGCGGGTCAAAAAGCTTATTCCGGCGGCGGCGCCAATAACTTCGGCGGCGGCGGCAACCTGCGCACGGGCTTCGCGGGCGGAAGCGAAACTCGTCCGCGCAATATCGGCGTGATCTACTGCATTCGTCCGTGAATCGCCGCGGCGTTCTTAGGCCAGATAATAAACCTGGAGCAGTTCCAGTTTCGTCTCGATGCGGCCGTCCTTGCGGATACGCGCCAGCTCCCGATCTTTTTCGTGGCCGGCTTTGGCCAGCTCGTTCTCCGTGCGGGTAACGGCGGCCTGCGTGGAACTGGTGGCCTTCATTCGATGGCGCATCTTCTGGATATCCAGTCGTTCGCGCAACTGGCGCATCTTCTTACCGTAGGAAATCTCAAGCTTGTATTCCTCCTTCTTGAAGATGGAGTGCAGCTCTTCGCGCAGTTTCACGGCGCGGGCATTGGCGTCCCGCCGCAGTTCCGCCAGGGCGATTTTATTGGCGCGATCCATGCGCGCGGCATCGGTCTCTTGCGCGGACGCCGCGGCGATTTCGCGGCTTTTGAAATCGCCCGGACGCAGTCCGGGAGGGAATACATCCTCCTCGGGAATGGTGGCCTTGCCGGCATCGGGGCCGGTCTCCGGAACCAGGCAGGTCATGAGTTCGGAGCGACTCAGGCCGTTCACGAAGTGGCACAGATACACGAAGCACCAGCCGGGCTGAGCCTTGCCGCGCGGTAAAACCTGGAACGTGCGTCGGTCGGGATGCTCCAGAAAAAATTCCAGCGCGCGTTCCACCAGGGGATGGCCGGCGGCCAGGAACTCGTTGGCGTCCCCCGTCAGCGCGATTTCCGAGCGAAAGGTAGCAGTGCGGGAACCCTTCTCGTCGTGGAGCATGTAGTCGGCGCCGCTTCCGGCCCCGGAACCGTCTCCGGATTTTCGCTTCGCGTTTTTAGAGCCGGTCTTTGCTCCGGCCTTCGCGGCGATTTTTTCCAGCCGAACGGGGTCCTCATTGAGGCGGAGATAAGAAAGCGTCAGACACTCGATGGCGTTGTTTTCGATGGCGCGACTTTCGCGCGAAAACTCATAATAGTCGTTGAGATTAAAGTCGATGCACTGGGGCGTCACCAGTTCGTTCAGGCGCGAATAGCCCGCTTTGGCGATTTCGATGCTGGACTCCAGTTCGGCGTTGAGTTCCGCGCGGGTCTTGCGGCCCGAGGCGAAATCCATGAGGCTTTTCTCGAAATTATGACCTTCCTCCACGGCGCCCAGCAGGGCGTCCGACGGACCGATGGATTCCTCGAAGAGACGAATTTTCTCTTCCAGGACTTCCAGCACGCGCTCGGCCACGGTGTCCGCGGTGGAGAAATTGAAGATCTTCACGTCCACTTTCTGACCGAAGCGATGAATCCGGCCGATGCGTTGTTCGATTTTCAGAGGCGACCAGGGCAGATCGTAATTAAAAAGAACGCTGGCGAATTGCAGATTGCGACCTTCGCCGCCTGCTTCCGTGCAGATGAAGACCTCGGTTTCGCGGCGAAACTCCTCCACGGCGTCTTCTTTTTGCTGCATGTTCAAGGAACCGTGGAAGGGCGTAATTCGAAACTCGTCTTCCAGGTGTTCCTTGAGATAGTCCTGCGTCGTGCGAAACTGCGTAAAGATGATGAACTTCGCGTAACCTTCCTTGCGCAGCATGAGCATGGTTTCGCGGAGTTTCTGGAGCTTCTTGTCCTCGGGAATGCCCCGGCCGATTTTTATAAGGCGATTCAATGTCAGGATTTCCCGACGCAGGTCCCGCAGCTTGCGGCGGGGTTCAAAGGTGGGATCCTCGCTGACGCGATCCTCCAGCTCCTCGTCGTCGTTAAGTTCGTCCCAGTCGAAATCGTCGTAGGCGCCGGCCAGTTTCAGGGCGGGGGCGTACAGGTTCTGTTCCAGTTTGACCTTGCGTCTTTCCAACGCGGTGATGAGCGCGCGCGTGGAACTATCCAGAAGTTTCTGGAAGACGATCATGATGAAACCCACCGCGCGATTCTTTTCCTGCATGGCCAGGTTGTATTCGCGCTTCACATAGTCCGTGGTTTCGTCGTAGAAGAGTCGCTCCAACTCCGTCAGCTCCAGGCGAATGGTCATGGCGAAGCGCTTCGTGAAGCCCCCCACCTCGACTTTGCGCCGGCGCAACAGCACGCGACTGATCTTGTCCTTGAGTCCCGCCAGGGAAGTATTGCTTTTATCTCCGATGAGATATTCCTGGGTGAAGGAATGAAACGGTCCCAGTAGATTGGGATCCACCAATCGCACCAGGAAGTAGAGCTCTTCCAGCTTGCCGCGAAAGGGCGTGGCCGTAAGCAGAAGCATGGCCTCACAGCGTTCCGCGATTTTATCCGCGAAGGCATAGGCATGGGTGACCTTGTTGTAGTCGCGCCGCAGGCGGTGGGCTTCGTCGAAGACCACGATGTCCCACTTGCGTTTCAGGATTTCATCGCCGTATTTCGGATTCTTGATAAAGTCGATGGACGTGAGCAGGCGCGGATGGGCGGCCCAGTTGGCGGCCAGTTTGTAGAAATTGGAACGTTTCAGGATTTCGAATTCATCATTGAACTTCGATTTCATCTCCTGCTGCCACTGCACGCTCAACGGCGCGGGCGTCACCACCAGGACCCGTTTGAAACCCCGGCGGAAGGAGAGTTCCTTCATGATCAGGCCGGCTTCCACGGTCTTACCCAGTCCGACCTCGTCGGCCAGGATGAAGCGGGGCCGCAGGGCATTGGCCACCAGGTACGTGGCTTCGATCTGGTGGGGCAGAAGTCTGGTCCGCGAGTTAGACAGGCTGCTCAGCTTGTCGTAGACGTGGCTGATCTTGATTTTATAGGCATCCAGCACCGCCAGGGCGAATTCGAGCTCCTCGGAACCCCGGAGACGTCGGAGTTCCGACGCTTTTTCCATTTCGGGCCGTTCCAGGACCTGGAAACGGGCATTTTCAAAATCGAGGATCTGCTGCATAACCGGATTATGTCTCTTGGCGTGCGGGACAGTTTCGGAGCACCCGGGTTGCGGCGCATCCATTTTATGAGCCCAGGGGCGAGGGAAATGATCC
>CAZGYS010000146.1:3780-12164 GCA_964530305.1 uncultured Leptospiraceae bacterium | reverse complement strand
CATCAATATCTTCGCGCCGACAGCGACGTTCGCACGCAGGAAGCGTCGAGCCTGCTGGTCTTCACCGATCCGAACCTGGGCACCGAAGCCGGGCTGGTCACTTTCCTTCTGGCGGACTCCGTACGGGCCGCGCGAACGCAGGAGGGAAATCGCTTTCGCCTGACCACGGGACTGGCCGCGGGCTTCTATTTGTACAATGTGGCGGACGCGTATTTTCTGGACGAACTCAATGAACCGGAAACACCCGGACAGGCCCTCTGGCGTTCCGCGGTTCTACCAGGTTGGGGCCAGGGCGCGCGGGGCGACAGAGTCAGAGGCGCCCTGCTTCTAGCCGGCACGGTCCTGGCCGGCGCCGTCATGGTGGACGCGCGCAACGACTATAAGCGCGACATTCGCGAACGCGACACCCTGAACCTGGTATCCGTGATCGTACCGTTTCAATCCAGTCTCCTGGCCTTGAATCTCTGGCTGGTCCAAAACTCGGACGCCACGGTCAAACGCGTCCGCCGTTCAGCCTGGAACTACCAGGGCGCCTCCCTGGCACTGGCCGCAATTTATCTTTTCAATCTCTACGACGCCTGGTATAGTTTCTCTAACGGCGATCCGGCCGAAAAAAACGTAGCGCCGCTGGACGGGCGCTTCAGTATCATGCCGCATCCGGACCGAGACGGCGGCACGGCGATTTCCTTCGGTTACCGGATCAGGTGGTGAACGTCATGCTGAGCTTCAGGACAATTACCGTAATTTTAGCGCTGGTCATCGGCGTGGGATGCACCCTGGAAACGGACAGCACCCTGAACGTGCGCCTGGGATTGCTGCTGGGTCCCCAGGGCGGGAGTTCATCGAGCGATGGTGACGGTGCGTCGGTGACCAATGCCGTCAATAACGGCGTAATCCGCTCGGGCGCCCTGGTGGGCACCCTGCCCTCCCCGGAAAATCGCGTCACGGTCAGCATCGACGGCGGCGAATATACATCCGCCGTGACGGACGGCGCCAACTGGAGCTTTACGTTGCCCTTCGGGTCGGCCACCTGGCGCTTGAATTCCACCCATAACCTGAGCATTCGCACCCTGGATGCAACGGGCAATCAGTTGAATGAAATCAACCTTGTCGTTCGCAAGGGCGTCAATCAGGACATAAACGGAGACGGCATCGCGGACATCGCCGCGGGCGCGCCCCTGCACTCTTCCAATCGCGGACGGGCCTTTCTGTTCAACGGCGACATCAACAATATTACCAGCGGCAGCGCGACGAGCTCAAGCTTTCTGGTCACCGGACTCAACACCAGCGAGGAGTTCGGCAAGTACATCGCCATGGGAGACCTCAACGGCGACGGCTACGGAGACATCATCATCGGGGCCCCCGCCTTTTCGACTTCCACGGGCAATGTCTACATCTTTCACGGCTCGGCGAACGGCGCGGCCACCACGCCGACCCGGGTTATCGCGGGCGAGGCAACTTCCAGCTTCTTCGGTTCGGCCATTACCGCCGCCGACATCAATGGCGGCGGATCCGACGAACTCGTCGTGGGCGCTTTCGGTGCCTCGGGCAACGGACGCGTCTACGTGTTCAACGGCGGCGCGAGCGGCGTCACCCAGAACCTGGCGTCGAGCGCGAATCGCATCATCACGGGCGAAAGCTCCGGCGACAACTTCGGTTTTTCGCTGGCGGCGGGAGACGTCAACGGCGACGGTCACGCGGACATCGCCGCGGGCGGACGAAACTACAACGCGGGCCAGGGTCGCGTCTATATATTCCACGGGTCGCCGACGGGCATCGCCCCGACGCTTGCCGGCTCGGCGAACACGCTCATGACCGGCGCCGGAGCTTCCGGCGGATTGGGCGGCGGCCTGGAACTGGCCGACATGAACGCGGACGGTTTTTCGGATTTAATCAGCGGCAGTCCCAATCAAGCCGGGATGACGGGAGCCCTGTACATTCACCATGGCTCCGGAGGCGGCATCGCGACCAATACCGTGAACTTCGCGCCCAATACCACGATGACGGGCGAAAGCGCCGGCGTTAACTTCGGCCTGGTGTTGCGCGCGGGCGACCTGAACGGCGACGGGTATCCCGAACTGATTGCATCGGCCCATACTTACGCCTCCTCCACCGGCCGAGCTTACGTTTTCACGGGTTCGTCGGCGGGCATCACGGCCACGAATCCCATCAGCGCCCAGACCATCATTACCGGCGATAATACGGGGATCGAATTCAGCGCGGCGATTTCCGCGGCCGACTGGAACGGCGACGGCATCACGGACCTGGCGCTCAGCGCGCGAAAACACAACTCGAACATGGGACGGGTTCACTTCTTTTACGGCTCAACCGGCGGGATCAGCGGCCCATTATCCAGCGCCCAGACCACCCTGGACGGCGAAACCACGGCCACCCAATTCGGCGCCGGACTACGCTGAAGTACAAACTTCAAAATATTCAATTAGCGCGGAAATCGCCGGCCGCGGATAATGCATAAACGAACGCGAAATTCGCATTAAGCGCAAGTACGAGCTTCCGCCATTGCCGGTTGACGCGATTCACATTCGCGGAGACCGATTATCACGAATAAGTAAGCATGCGAATATTTTTTCTCTTGAAAACTCGAATAAATGCTAGTCTAATCGGGAAACGATTCGCGGATCTGTATCAGCGCAAGCCCCTCCCTGATTATGTCGCCTTTATTCAAAAGCCTTTCGCGCGCCCGACCGCGACTCACGCAATCGACACTCTGCGCGAGCGTGCTGTTCGCGGCCCTGACGTTCGCCTGCACCCTGGATACGGGCGGCGGCATTCCGCCTGAGATAAGCCTGCTTACTTCCTCCAGTAACGCGGCTTCTTCCAATCAAGACTCCGGCACGGCGACGGCCTCCAATGTTCTCGATCGGGGTCGCATCCACAGCGGCCTGCTGATCGGCACGCGCTCCAACGCGAACTGGGATGTAAGCATCAGCCTGGACGGCGGCGAATTCGTGTCGGCCTCCGTGAACGACTTGACCTGGAGTTTCGCCCTGCCCACCGGCGCGAACACCTGGAAAATAAACTCAAGCCACGTCATCGCCGTTCGCACGACGAACGCGTCCGGCGCCGTTATAGGCGAAACGACCATGACGGTCTACAAGGCACTCAATCGCGACGTAAACCGGGACGGCTACCCGGACCTGGGAATGGGCGCCTTCGAATACCTGTCCAACAGGGGGCGCGCTTACCTCACGCACGGCTCCGCGACGGGCCTGCAAAACGGCGTGGCCTCATCCGCGAACGCGATTCTGGACGGTACCGCCTCGGGGGATCGTTTCGGCTTCGACCTGACGCTGGGCGACATCAATGGAGACGGATACGCGGACTTCATCGTCGGCTCCTCAACTTATAACGGCAACAAGGGACGTGTCTCCATCTTTTACGGCAACGACAACGGCCTTACGGGCGCACTCAATCATCACATCGCCGGCGTAGCCGGCAATTTCGGACAGACCGTTCGGGTCGGCGACGTCAATGGAGACGGCTTCGACGACATCGTCGCGGCGGCGCCCGCGGACGGCGCGGGCAAAGTCCATGTTTTCCACGGCTCCGCCAGCGGTATCTCCATCTTATCCAGCTCCGCGGCGAACTCCACGGTTACCGGCGAAACCTCGGGGGACAACCTGGGCAATGGACTCACCGTGGGCGACTTCAACGGAGACGGCTTCGCGGATATCGCCATGGGAGCCGATTCCTGCTGCACTTCGGACGGACGCGCGTATATTTTTTCCGGGTCCGCAATCGGTATCTCCTCCGGCCTGGCCAATACCGGCACGGCGCGCATCAACGGCGACGGAGGTACCGGCGGGCGCCTGGGCGTCTCGCTTGCTTCCGGGGATTTCAATGGGGACGGCATTTCGGATCTGGCCCTGGGTGCTTTCTCCTATAACTCCAATGCCGGTAGAACCTATGTTTTTCACGGCGGCTCCTCCGGCATCACGGGTATTCTGGCCGCGACGACGGCCCAGTCCTCACTGGACGGAGATACGTCGAGCAAGGCCGGCAGGAGACTCGCGGCGGGGGATCTAAACGGAGACGGCTTTGACGAGCTGGTCATAGGCGGAAGCTCCGCGAACTCGAACGAGGGCCGCGTCTACGTATATCAGGGTTCCGGCTCCGGCATCCCCAGCGGCGGAACCGCAACCGCCCAGGCGCGCATCGCCGGCGAAGCCGCCAACGGCTTTTTGGGACACGCCGTGGGAATTTCCGACTTGAACGCGGACGGTTACGCGGACCTCATTTGCGCGGCACCAAACCTGCAGACGAACACCGGCCGCGTCTATTTGTTCAACGGCAGTGCTTCCAACATCAGCGCATCTTCCGTACTCTCCGCCGACCGACTCCTGGCGGGCGAAGGCACCGCGAATCAATTCGGCTACAGCCTTTACTGACGGCGATGCGCGCCTCGGTCCCCTGCTCGGAACATCACGCGCTCTTTACCACTTCCAACGCCTTGCGCGCAATCATCAACTCTTCGTCCGTGGGCACGGCGAAAATCGCCATGGCGGAATCATCGGCCGAGAGTTTATGCCGCGCATGGCCTTCCCGGGCGGGTGCCGAGTTTCGCGTCGCGTCCAGGCGAATTCCCAGTCCCTCCAGGCCCTTCATGGCGGCTGCGCGAATTTCCGCCGAGTTTTCGCCGATGCCGCCGGTGAAAATAATCGCATCCGCGCCGCCCAGGGCCGCCAGATACGCTCCCGTATACTTGCGAATGCGATAGGCGAACACGTCCCGCGCCAGGGCGCAGGCTTCGTCTCCGTCCTTCGCGCGCGCCAGAATGTCGCGCATGTCGTTATGACCGCAGATGCCCTTGAGGCCGGACTCCTTGTTCAGGATGCGATCCGTCTCGTCCGGCGAAAGCCCGTCCGCCTCCATGAGGCGCAATACCAGGGCCGGGTCCAGATCCCCCGAACGCGTGCCCATGACCAGGCCTTCCAGGGGCGTAAAGCCCATACTGGTATCAATGGATATGCCGTTGCGAATGGCGCAGACGCTGGCCCCGTTTCCCAGGTGCAGACTGATTAATTTTAGTTCTTCAAAGGGTTTACCCAGCAGTTGCGCCGTCAATCGCCCTACGTATTCATGGGACGTGCCGTGAAAACCGAAGCGACGCAGATTCAAGCGGGCCGCGCGCTCACGAGGCAAGGCATAGGTGTAGGCCTCGGGCGGCATATTCGCGTGGAAGGCCGTGTCGAAAACACCCACCTGGGGAATCCCGAACAGTTCCCGTCCCGCGCGAATTCCCTTGAGGTTAGCGGGATTATGCAGAGGCGCGAATTCGGCGCAACGCTCGACGATCTCGATGGCCGCGTCGTCCAGCAGCAGAGGGCGATTGGCCAGATGCGCCCCGTGCACGATACGATGCCCCGCGGCCAGGCGGTCCTCCGGGGCAAAAACGCCGCCCTTCAACAATTCGTCGACGATGAGACGCAACGCGCGACCGTGCTCGGCCTTTTCGTCGACGTCCGGAGTGAGTTGACGACCGTCGGCGAACTCGATCTTTACTTTCGCGCCGGCCCCCAGGCGACCGGCCTTGGCCGACGCCAGCAGCGTCTCGCTCCCCGAAGGGGAAAAAGCGAAAACATCCACCTTCAGGGAGGACGAGCCGGCATTGCATACGAAGATCTGATTGGCGCTCATCGACGGGTACTCTTTTTACGGGTTGTTTTTTTGGCGGCCTTCTTGCGCGCCGGAGGCGTTTCGTCGTCATCGCTCGCGGCGGAGCGACGAGACCGGGGTTTCTTGCTCGGGTCCTGGCCGATGATGGGCACGCTCTTGATCCATTCCGTGTCCAGGATCAAATGGGTCCAGTGCCCCACGACGAAGGCGAAAGCATAGATCCAGTTCTTGAGCCACCAGTCGAAGGCATTGCCCAGGGAAAACCCGCCGAAAAAGAAGATCCACAGACTGGATGCGTTGCGTACGCGCAGGTATTCGATCAGTACGGCCAACGCCGCCGAAAGCACCCAGGGCGTGATCCACCAGTGGGTCCAACCGCGATGCTTCCCCAGCATGGGCAGCACGGAAAAAATCGCCATGAAACCCAGCAACTCCAGATCCCGCAAAAGGAACAGAATCGTAAAGAGTCCCAGCAACCAGCGGAAGTAGTGTTTCCGGGGCGTGGAGCCGGTATCAAGATCCGGGAAGAGGCCCATGAACCAGGCCAGCAGAATTACGCCGAAGAATTTTCGAAACGGCGTGTCCGCGCGGGGGTCTCGCACGAACTCCTCCAGGGCCGCCGCGCTGAGTTCGACCTGACCGCTGGCCACGGCCACCGTGCCCACGACGGCCCCGGCCACGATGGCTCCCTTGATGTGCCCCGGAAAATTCATTAGAAGTGCACCTTACCGATCTTGACGCGCTTCTCCGCGTTGACTCCCGCCACGAACACCGCGCAGGCGATGCCCATGAGCTTGCACTCCATGGGGTCGGAACGACTGGGCAGCACCACGGGCACCTTCGCGCCGAATACGAGCCCGGCCGAAACGCCGCCCGTGACATGAGTAAACTGCTTGGCCAGGGCGTTGCCCGCCACGACCTCGGGCACGAGTAGAATGTCCGCGCGTCCCGCGACTTCACCGGTGATCTTCTTGTATTTGGCCGCCTCGGGATTGATGGCATTGTCCAGCGCGAAAGGACCGTCCACGATGCCCCCGTGGAACTGATTTCTATCCGACATTTTGGCCAGGGCCGCGGCGTCCATGGTGGACTGAATGGCGGGATTGACGACCTCCACCGCGGAGAGGATGGCCGTTTTGGGTTTTTCGATGCCGAAGATTTGCGCCAGCGCGGTTGTATTGGCGATGATGCGCGCCTTCTTTTCCAGGTCCGGATTAATATTCATGGCGCCGTCCGTGATGAACAGCAATCGCCCCAGATGCTTCGCCTCGAGCACGAACACGTGATTGAGCATGTTCTCCGTGCGAAGGCCCTTCTCCCTGCTGATAATCGTACGCAGAAAATCGTCCGAATGAATATAGCCTTTCATGTAAACGTGGGCACGACCGGCATTAACTTCCTCTACCGCCCGATAAGCGGCGGGCACGGGATCCTTGACGTCGATCACCTCGATGCCCTTCAGGTCCAGCCCACCCTCTTCCGCGCTTGCGCGAATCTTAGTTTCGTCTCCCACGACCACCGCCTCGGCGATGTTCTCATCGCGCGCGCGACAAACGGAAGTCAGGGTATTCACGTCGGTACCGGACGCCACGGCGATGCGCTTTACCGGGTAGTCCTTAATCTTTGCCCGCACTTGATCGAAATTAGTAATCATAATCACTCCGGATGTAGAATACGCGCATTTTCGCGAACGGCCGGGATTCCTTCAAGTCCCTTTAATGCCGTCCGGGCCGGGTTTCGAAGGATTTTTTATTGACATGCCTCGCGGCGGGGGCGATTTCCCGGACCGGGGGACGCCGTCGTATGGTTCGAGAACAGGGAGACATCCACATCATAGACATGCCGGAGAAAACGGATCTGTATTCAGCCATGCAGTTAAAAAATAAGATCACCGAGATCATGGAAGCGGGCGCCGGTAAGGTCATCATTAATCTGTCCGCGGCGAAAACCATGGGCTCACCCGGCATCGGCTCTTTGGCATTCGCCGCGCAACACGTCCAGACCGAGAAGCAGGGCCTGCTCAGACTGGTCCAGGTCCAACCCGAGGTCCTGCGCCTGCTCCAGCAAACCCGCATGGACGGACGTTTTACGATTCTGGAAACCGAAGAAGAAGGCGTCCAATCACTGGCGGATTGATCACCGAGTACTCGTCGCCGCGTTTTATAATTCGGTACTGATTTTTTTCCCGTCCGTTCACAAAAAAATGGAACCAATTCGATTCCGACGGAAATCGCTTTTCCTCCTCTAAATCGAAAGGGCTGAAAATTTCCTTGCTGGCCATTCGCCCGGATTTTTTCTATCCGGCATCAAGCCATGAATAATTCCACGCGAAAACTCAAAGCGGGCCTACGGCGATCCATCGCACCCGCCATGCTCCTATTACTGGCGCTCTTTCTGAACGGCGCTTGCTCCACGGCCACCGTGGGCATGGCCACGTCGAATGTGCCGCTGGAAGGTCGAACCTACCAGGTCCTGGGGCCGGCCGAAACGGAAGTTTCCTGGTTTGCGCTGGATGTATTCGGCCTGCTGGGCGTCCCCCTGGAAGCCCCGCCCGTGGACGAAGCGGTCAAGAACCTGCTCGTGCAAAAGAAAGGAGACGCTCTGATCAACATTCGTCACAGCACGACGAAAATGTATTTCTTCTTTATATTTACGCGCTTCAAGTTCACCTTGAAGGCCGATGTCGTAAAACTGCAATAGTCCGCCCTACTCCAATGATGCTCCGCTCTCATTTTAAAATCGGCTCC
>CAZGYS010000146.1:0-3680 GCA_964530305.1 uncultured Leptospiraceae bacterium | reverse complement strand
TGCAATAGTCCGCCCTACTCCAATGATGCTCCGCTCTCATTTTAAAATCGGCTCCATAATCGGTGGTTCCATCACCTTCGGCTCCTTGCGCCGGAAAGCGCGCCCGCTCATGACCGCCGCGGTGCTCGGCTACGGCATGCTTATCTGGGGTTGTTTCTCCGGCGGCCTGGCCCAGGAAGGCGGCCCCGTAAGTCATCCCCTGCTGATTTCATCGGCCACATTGACGCGCGGCACTCCCTATCAGATCGTCTGCTGGGACAGGCAGGAAGTCCTGCGTCGCGAAAAAGCAGGCCTCCAGGCCGACGGCTCCAAACCGGACGCCCCGGCGACCGGGGACAATTCCGACAAAAAAGGTACCACGCCCGCCGGCATCTCGGGTAAGGTACTCGGTCCGCCCGTGAAATACCGGGACGCCGCCGGATATCGCGGCGGATGCGAAGCCGAAGGTCGCCATTCGGTTTTCTTCCTGGTGGGAATCTTCCCCGTCACCCCGCCGTTGAACCCGGACTACGCCATCAGTGAGGCCGTCCAGCGTCTCGGCGGAGACACCATGATCAATATTCGCGCCTGGCATGAAACGCATTACTATTCCGCGCTGGGCAAGGTAGAGGTTTTCAAGGTTCGCGGCGATGTAATTCGCTTCTTGACCGCCTCCCGCATCGTACCGGAAGAGAAGAAAAAGCCCGAACGACGTCGCGGTCGGCGCCGACGAGGCCGACGATGATTTCCCGTCGGAGACTGACTCAGTGCGCGGCGGCACTGGTTTTTCTCGGAGCCGTGTTCATGGCCTGCACCCAGGAAACCACGGTTCCGCTGAACGACGCCTACTCCGAAATCGACGCGGCCATTCAGTTCCGCGCCCGTCAGTGCGGCGGGCAACAGCCCGCGTATCCCCTGATTCTTCCGGGGCGTCCCAGCGAATACGGCACGCGCCTGTGCTCCCTGAGCATTATTCGCCAACCCTGTCCTTTTAATGATTACCCGACCTTCTGCCTGGAAATGTATACCGAGGTCTGCGAAGCCTGCGATCTCCCCTTGATCGGTCCCGAGAACTAAACCGACACATGAGCACTATCCATAAAACAAATAAGAACCTGGTCCGCTATCTTCGCGCGGGTATTTGCGCGGCGATTCTGCTGGCGCCTTCCCTGCTTCTGGCGCAGGTAAACCTCAAGATTCGCGTATTCGATCCCGTCGCTCGCCGAAACGTGGCCGACGCCCAGGTGGTCTTCCCCGACATTCGCCGCAAATTCGAGACGGATGAAAACGGCATCGCCGAGGTCAGCGTACCGAGTACCGGCTTTTATACCGTTCGCATTATCACCTCGGCCCTGGATTCCGAAGGCGGCTACAAAGTCGTTCGCTTGAATATTCTATCGGGCGGTCGCACCATCGACGTTCCCATTCGCAAGGCGCCGCCCCGACGAAAGACGGGCCCCAGTCGCGTCACCGGTTCCGGCGGCCTGAAGGTAACCGGCTTCAAGGAAAAAACCAAGCTTTCGCGCTACCAGGTGCGCCTGGACGAGGTCAAGCGCCTACCCGGCCTGGGCGGCGAAGCCCTGCGCGGCCTGGAAACCCTGCCGGGGATCAACACACCACCCTTCGGCGGCGGGGACATCATCGTACGGGGCGCGAACCCCAACGCGAACTTCTTCCTCCTGGACGGGCTGCCCCTGGGGTATGCCTTTCACTTCTTCGGTCTGAATTCGGTCGTACACAATGACCTGATCAAAACCATCGACATCTATACCGGCGCCTATCCCGCCAACTTCGGCGACGCCACCGGCGGCATCGTCTCCATCGACACCATCGACAAGGTCGATAAATTCGGCGGCCATACCACGCTGTCCCTGTGGTCGGCCAATGTTCTGTTCAAGGGCCCCTGCGCGGACAAACAGGGCTACTGGATTGTTTCCGGACGCGGCTCCTACATGGAGCGGACCATCGGCCAGTTCTTTCCGGAAGGCATTCGTCCGCCGCGTTACGGAGACGCCCAGTTCAAACTGCACTATCGCTTCAACCCGAAGCACGCGGTCACCTTCTACGCCCTGGGCGCGAAGGACACTTTCGGCGCGGAAGTTCAGGATCGACCGTCCTGGGACCCCACCGCGGACCCGGACCCCTTCCTGGTGGGCGGACGCGTGGCCCTGGATCGCGCGTTCCATACCGAGGCGATTCGCTACGAGTATCGCCCCGCGTCGCGCATTACGAACACGGCCACCATCTACGTGCACGACAATATCTTCTTCGTGGACGGCTCCCTGGGAACCACCATCGAAGCGCGGCAGAAGATCACCGACGGCTGGGCGGGCCTGAAGAACGTTCTGCAGTGGGAAGTCTGGGAAAAACACCTGTTTCTGGATTTCGGCCTGGAAGGCCGGGCGTTTCGCTATCGTAATGACGGGCGTACGGTGCGGCAAATCAATCCGGACGATCCCGATCCGGATCCCTTCGATACGGTGAACCCCGATTTTATTACCGTTCCCGTTCAGGACCGCAACACGGAGCAATTCAACAACGCCTACCTGATGGTAACCCTGCGCGGAGGCGGTTTCGAATTCAAGCCCGGCGTACGCGCGGAATACTTCGGACTGACCAAACAGAGGGTCATCGATCCCCGGGGAACGTTTTCCTATACCTTCCAGTCCAATCGCCTTTTCAGCGCGCTGCCCGACGACGCGGCTACGACGTTCATCGCCGGCGCGGGCATCTACCATCGCGTACCCGATCCCAACCAGTATTCGCCTTCGTCCGGGAATCCGGAACTGCGCATGGAGCGCGGCGAACACTACGGCGTCGGGATCGAACAGGTTTTCGGAGCCTGGACGGTCAAGGTGGAAGGCTATCGCCATTACTTCACGGATACCGTGGTGGCCGACGCCTACATCACGACGGCCGTGCGGGAAAACCGCGACCCCTACGAGCGCTATCGCACTCCGCTTTTATTTAATGATCGCGTGGGCTTCTCCAATGACGGCACGGCTTTCTCGGAAGGCTTTGAGATATACGTCAAGCGCACGAAACCGCCCAAAGTCAACGGCTGGTACGGCTGGGTTTCCTATACCTGGTCGCGAACCCTGCAGAACAATCATCAGCACAAGATTACCGATCTTGAGCGCAACACCATCTACAGCGCCGATGAGCGTCGCATTGTGAATCAGTACGACAACACGAAGGACATCTTCTCGGATTTTGATCGGCGTCACATCATCAATGTCGTCTTCGGCTACAAGATCAGCCGCGAATGGCAGGTGGGCCTGCGCTGGAAATATCAGTCGTCCGCGCCCTACACACCCATCACCGGCGACGACGGCGGGCAGGTCATCGCCAATGACCGCGTCATCTTCGACCCGACATTCTCCGATCTGGACAACTCCGGTCGCCTGAAGGATTTCCATCGTCTGGATCTGCGCCTGGACCGTTTCATTCACTACGGCTGGGGCTTCGGCAACATCTTCGTGGAGCTGCTGAACCTCTACGTCCGGCGCAATCCGGAAACCATCGACTTCAGTCGCGGCGCGCCCTTCTCGGCGACGAACCCCGAAACCGTCTACACCTTCGATACGCTTTCAGTGCCCATTCCCGGCTCGAACAAAACGGCGCGGGCGCCCCTGTTCAACATCGGACTTGAGATGCAGTTCTGACAACGACCCGGCTCCGGCAACAGGGTTTCGCGGGGT
>CAZGYS010000145.1:0-12199 GCA_964530305.1 uncultured Leptospiraceae bacterium | reverse complement strand
CCCGGCGAATGCGTTTCTTGGTAATGGTTTGCGTACCGCGATTGGTTCGTACGCGAACGGTAGTCCGGGTCTGGCCCACGATCTTGCCGATGATGGTTCGGCCGTTGCGCAGAAATAATATGTCCGCGAGTAAATCGCCTCCGGTCAGGAAGGGCATTGCCGGAAGCAAGAGCGCCCATGCGAACAGGCGCAAACGGGAACAATATCGAGTAAATGCATTCATCGCGCGTTTCCTTTATTTGTTTATTGCGAACTCGCGATGGAATTCGGTGTCAGCAGGGCATTGGCGGCTTCCTGATTCCAGGTGGAACCATTGGTCGTACTCCATAGCGCCATGCCGGCGTTCTGGCCGATGGCAAACCAGGTCGAGCTGCCGTTCTCGAAGATCAAGTCTCGGAAGTTAACGCCCGAACACGCCGGAATGGTGGCCCCACCGGAACTCCAGTTAAGGGTTGCCAGGTTATTGGCTGTGTCGTATCGGCAGGCATCACCCACGGCAACCAGCAAGCTCAAGCTCATATCGGCTACTACGCCTCGAGGAGCACTGGCGGCGCCGCCGAATATGTTGGACGCGTCGGCGGTCCAGGTGCCGCCGGTGTTTGTGGTAAAGGAAGAATCCGAGGTCAGACCGGCCGTGGTGCCGACCCAGACCACGGTTGAGCTGGAACCAATCTGAGTGAGGTCGCCCAGCGCGGGATCACTACCGCCCGAGCCGGTGGCCGTCGCGGCCGTAAGCGAAAAAGCACCGCTGCCGTTGGACTGAAAAGTCTGCACGCCTACGGCGAAGTTCGTGGCGGCGGCCAGGTACATGGAGCCGTCATAGGCGACTTTCTGAAAAGGAAAACTGGAGGCGCCCGCGTTTAAGGAGCTCCAGCTCGCGCCGTCGTCCGTGGAAAAGTGGGCGCAGGCCGCGCCGGAATCCGAAGCACCAACCGCGACCAGGCGTCCCCCCGCGAGCACGACGTCATCGAGGGTCGTGAACGCACCGCCGCAGGGAGAGCTTATGATCGATGCGGTCCAGGATGATTTACCGGTGGCGGACGTATAGACCGCCTCTACAAAGGTCGAACCATTGTAACCCACGACGACGAAGCGCGTGCCCGTCCAGATTACTTTCTGGAGAACCATGTTGCTGTTGCCGGCAATATCGATCACGGTCCAGTTCGTGCCGTCATCCGACCAGGCTCCCAGCCCGCTCTGACCCACGACGACCAGACGCGCGGTGGTTTCCGCGGTGGTGCCCGTGCCCGGGTCCGCGGTCGAGGCGTTCTCCGCGGCCGAAACCAGCAGGCCGGCAATGCCGCCCTCGGAAACATCCAGGGCACTGGGTTCGAACTCGACGCACGCGCTCAAGCCCATTCCTAAAATGCAAATAGTAAAACTGGCAATGTAAGACTTGATCCGGACCATATTTTATATGACGATCAGGAAGACCTGGACGCAATTCTTTTTTGCCGCGCCCGTACCCGATTAATAAAAACGAAATAATTCGAAAACGTGGTGAGGCTTTATTGCTGTAGATGCCAGTTGTCTTTTTCCCGCAGATAGATATCCCAGATGTCCTCCAGACCTTCAACGGCGAAGATATGTAGATAGCCGCAATCGCAACAAAGGGCGCCGCGTAGCCGGGCTCTCCGTGTTTCCTTGATGAGAACGGCGGAAGGATCGCCGTAAATACCGATTTCAAGATCCCCGGCCGAGTGCTCCCCCGTGTCCCGGATGTGGATGCGCGGAACGATTCTTTCGCCGCCGCAATGCAGGCATTTTTTTACATTCATGCTTGAAGTGAACGTCTCCATGGAAAAGCACTCAAGGAAAAAATACGATGAAACTCCACGGAAAAGCCACGCCGGCGAAGAAGGGAAAATACAACAGCTTGAAGAGGTCTTCCTTAAGTTTGAACAGGCGAAAAAAACCGCGCACGCCGAACATGATGTCGGAGACTTCCAGAAAAGCAGTCAAGGTGATGTACAGGATGGCCAGGTAAATTTGAAAGTAAAAGGACTCCAGATAGATGAGCGAATCCGAACTGAGCTGCGAGCGCAAATTGATGTGATTGTAGACGGCCACGAAGAATACGCCCGCGCAGCTTACGACGGCGTTCATTAAATTAAAGCCGAAGAGATCCCGCTTGGTCGGTTCCCGGGTGGTGGCCGCGAGCACCATGAACAGGATAATCGCCATTACGAATATGGGAATGAGATGGCGCACGAAGGGATTGATGAACTTACGGCGAAAGGCCACGTGAAAATGGAGTTCCGGAAAATTCTTGCGGCCTTCGTAACGGGGAATTCCGAAGTCCGCGTTGTAGGTGTTAAAGGCGAAACTGAAATATGTAGCGCGCACGTCGAAGGAAGGCAGCACCAGATCCTGTTCCAGTCCGGGACGCAGACGCCCATGCAAGGCGGTGTAGGACTCGACCAGCGGGACCAGCACTACATTGCGCGAAAAGTCGCGGTGCCAGAAACGAATCCATACGTTCTGGCGGTCAAAAGGATACAGGCGATAGTCGAAGTTCTGGCGGAGGACCGCCTTGAAATACCAGCCCATGATTTCAATTTCGCGTCGGCTTGCCGGAGTTCACTCTGGACGGAGCGCCGTACCCGCTCGCGGGATTCACGCATGTGAAAAAAGTGAAACGCGGTTACGCCCAGCAACGAGGCGACGCAAAGCCAGAACAGATACGGAGACGCGCGATACATACCGACATGGGAATCGCATGCCGTCGGCGCCCTGCCAATGATAATTTTGATTATTCGGAAAAGTGGAAAGATATTTTTGTGTATAAACGCCCACGGCCATTGAAACCCGCGCCGTCAAGACGGTCCCGGGTCTCGGTCGTGAATTTCCATGGAACCCGCTTCGGCGATGACGCGCGCAATTTTCTCCGGGGACGTATTCAGATCCCTTAAGGCCAGTCCGACTATTCCGCGCGCGAAGCCGAACCAGCCTTTCTTGTAGGCGCGTTCCAGGGGATTGAATCTGGCCATGGTCCGGGCCGGATTTTCGAGATAGATCCATAATTCAGGGCGTTTGCTCCGGGGCTGATGGAACTCGAGTTTCGCGATTTCACTCCAACGAATTAGTCCGAAACCGCCGCCCATGGAGGAACGGTCCGTGATGCCCTCCCTATCGATTCGCACCGCCTTGCCGCCGTAAAATATGGGAAGCAGGGACAGGAAAAGAAAAAACACGGCGAAGGGAGGTCCCACGTAGGACGTGAAAAGCTTCAAGAAATACCTGGATTCAGCAGCGGCCGTAAGCGTGCCTGCTTCGCGAGCTTGCCACATGAAGAGGGAGCCGATCAACAACGCAAGCATAAGTGCGATTTTGATTACGACGGGACCCCACTTGTACTTTATATATGGATCATTCGGTAGTGAATTCATTCTTCCAGTATGTGTCGTAAGACCATCGCCCCGAATTGACGTGCCTGTTCGGATTCCTCCGCCAATACCATGGCGCCCAGAATGTCGATGGCGCCCCGTTCATCACCCTGCGCGTGTAAACACAGAGCCTTGTTGGCCAGTAGATTGCCGCGCAGATCCGAGTCGCAGTCCAGCTCCAGGGCGGTTTCCAATAACTTAAGACGTTCCGCCACATCGTCGGTTTTCAAGGCCAGTTCCTTCCAGGCCGGCGCGAAACTTGGTACGGCGCGCGTAAGTTCATGGGCGATTTCATACTGCTCTTCCGGGCTCTGGGTCCATTCGATATTCAGGTAGGCCAGATAGATTCCCCGGGGAAAACGTTCTTCCGCTTCTCCCTCCAGGGCATGGAGCGCGGTCTTTACGGTAAAGAAGCCCCGGGGTTCCATGGCGTCGACTTTGCGATAGTATTTCAGCGCCTCTTCGTCTTCTTGTTTGAGCAGATAAGTGAAAGCCAGGTCGTAGAGCGGGTAGGGCCATTCCGGCGCGATTTCATGGGCCTTCAAGAGCAAGGCGATGGATTGATCGTAGTCGCCCCCGGCGCCGATTTCGCGCGCTTGTTGATGCAACTCCGCGGCCTCGTCGGGAATTTCGTAATGACCGGGCAGGGCGAAGTTGGCCATACCGGAGTAATTTCGCAGGTCATCGCGCCTGAGTTCACGACCATCGGCGTCCGTGAATATGATTTCGGATTCGTTTGCCATGGTACCGAAACTACTTGTGTCTCTTGATTTTCGCAAGCGAAATTACGCGGGCGAATCTCACTCTTCGGCCTTTTTCGGACGCGAAAGAGGGTAACGGGGAATCGCCGGACGCCATTCGCCCACGCGAAGATCAACGAGATAGTCCACCCAGTCGCCGGGCGGGTCCTGTTCGGCGCTGATCCGAACTATTTCTTCGTCGATGTCGTCCACCACGATGCCGTCCACGGCAATGTGCTCGATCTCCCAGACGACTTCCATGGTTGGAGAAATCCGGTAGAGGTGCGTGCCGGACGCGGCGATGAGAATATCATCGCCCCAATCGCGGCCATGCTCGGCGGGCGTGGAGAATGAACCGAAATAGAAGGGCATCTCAAGGATCTTAACTTCGCGGGTTCGGAGATGAACGGCGTCGAAGTCTTCGGCATAACCCAGCAATAGATAATCGCCCCAGACGCGAAAGTCGGAGAAGGTTCCCAATCCGTACTCCAGGTAGAGATCCACGCGCAGGAAAGGGGCCCCCGATTGCTCCACCAGCACATACAAGTCCGCCGTCGGTGCGCCCGCCGGGACTTCCCCGACAAGAACGGGTTCCATGGTCAACTAGGGCTCGTCGATTGTGAATTCTGTTCGGACCCTATACATGGCGAAATCCGGAAAGCAACGGCGGCCGGGAAATGGACAGGATTCAATAGACGAAGCAAAACTCCCTGCCTCGGTTCAAATTTCAGCCCGACGAATTATTTTCATAGACCATTCTGTCTACGATCCGGACCGTGGCCAAAATGGGTAGTCGGGCGAGCCTGTGTAGACCTGGAATAGAGGTCTCCCAACTTCTTTTTTTCTGACCCATTTGTTGACTGTAGAATAAATCGTCAGTGAAAATCGCCGGAGGGCGATTCGACGCACGTAATAGCGGCATATCGCGTAAATAACAGAAAACGGGCAAGACCCGGGGAGTGGAATATGGGCACGGTGGAAATCGCGGGGATACCCGTTCAAACCTTTACGGATGATCCGGGCTGGGTGCCGCCCACGAATCTGGTCCTGACGCCCACCACCCGGCGCAATCTCCAGAAGATCCTCTATCCCCTGAACCAGGGTTATAACCTGCTCCTCGTGGGCGATGCCGGCGTCGGCAAGAACGCTCTCATCTACTACATCAATCAAATTCGCAAGCATCCCACGGTTCGCTACAGTTTTAACGAAGATACCCTGCCGGATGATCTGGTGGGCGCCTACAAGATCGAGCCCATCAGCCATTCCTTCGTCTGGTCCGACGGTCCACTCTCACATGCCCTGCGCAACGGCTCCACCTTCGTGGCCGACGAGATGAACCTGGCGCCCCCCGAGGTATTGAAGCGATTTTACTCCGTGTTCACCGACGGTTACCTGCAATTGCTGGAAGGCGATGCTTCCATCATCAAGGCCGCGCAAGGCTTTAACTTTGTCGCCACCCAGAATCCCGCGGAAGGCTTCGAAGGGCGCAAGAATCTGCCGCGCGAAATTCAGAAATACTTCGCCACGGTCTACATCGATGCCTATCCCGACGGAGAACTCGTGGACATCCTGCGCGGTCTGTATCCCGCCATCGCCCCCGGGCTTGAGAAGCTGGTGGTGATCAACAATCGGGTGGAGGAACAGATCATTACGCGCAAGCTGGGCCAGAAGGATCTGGAGCGATACCATTTCAATCTGCGTAATCTCAATCGCCTGGCGGCGCGCATCGTCGACAATGCCGATGAACCCGACCAGGAGCTCCTGGATATTTACCTGCGGACGTTTCGGGTGGATGAGGATCGAAACCTGGTCCGCGAGATCGTCCAGGAAGAACTTACGAATGTCGGCGAAGGGGAAACCGCCTACAGCATTCCCGCGAACCCCGACGAGCGCGAAATCGAAATCAACGTCGATTCGGAAAGCCGCCGTATCGCCATCGGGCGCGCTGTCCTGCAAGCTCCGGAACCTTCCAATGGGCGGGGCTTTCGCGAAATCGTGGAGGACGGCATGCGTCGTTTTCCGCCGGTCACGTCCAGGCGCCATATTCTCGAGGCCATCGCCCGGGGCATTCAAATGGGCGAAAACGTCCTGCTGGAAAGCCACCCCGACGTTGAGCCCGAAAACTATATTGAATTCTTTTGCGATATCCTGGGCGTCGAGCTGACAACCATCACGCTTTCGCGCGGCATGCACACCGCCGACATCCTGGGCGGCTTGAAGCCGAAACCGGACGTGGTCATGGACGATGGCGCCGCCGCCACCGAGAGCGTGCGCTGGGTCGACGGCCCCCTGACCGAGGCCGTGCGCAAGGGCGGTTTTATTCTGTTGAAGGGCCTGGAAGCGGCCGGACCCGAGCTGGTGGAAAAGCTGAACATGCTCACGGACGACGCGCGGGCGCTCATGCTGCCGCCGGAATCCGGCAGCACCGAACCCCTGCTGTTGAAAGAAGACGCGCGCGTCTTCGGCATTAAGTATTTCCGAACTCAGCGTTCCACGCCGTCCATCTCTCGGGCGTTTCGCAATCGCTTTTCCTGCCTGACGGTTACCGCGGTCACCGACGAGGAGAGCCTGAAGGAAATCGTCATGGGCGTCCTGGGTCTCCAGGAAGAAAACGACGCCGTGCGTACCATGACCGGCTTTCATCGCCTGATTCGTGAACGTTCGCGCACGCGCGAAATCGGCGCCGGCAACCTCCAGCCGTATCAATTCGGTCTGACCAACCTGGAACGCTGGGGCGAACACATCGTGCACACCCTGAACGGGGAGAGCGACGAAGACCTGCAAACGATTCTACTACGGGGCGCGGCCATCGCCTATATCAACGAAATTTCGGACCCGGTGGAGCGGGACAAGACGGCCGAGATTCTCATGAACATTCTCGCCAAGGTTGAGTTGGACGAACTTCTGGATCCCATTAAAGAGGGAGTAAAAAAAAAGTCCATCAAGAGCAAAACATATAGCAAGAAGATAAACTGGGATCAGCAGGCCCACTTTCGCGAAGCCAATACCGGCAAGGCCGAGTTCAAAATGAACGGCCGCGAACTCAAGCAGGGCGTGAACATCAATACCCCGGAGACGGGGGGCAATACCAAGGAAGGCGAAGACGCTTGGTACGGCTCGGACACCCAGGGCAATAAGGGCCAGGGCGAACCCGGCGGCGGCGGCGGGGCCTGGGGCTATCGCACCGACGAACTCTACAAGGAGTTTCTGAAGAAACGCAAGGCGCTCTGGGAATACAACCTGGGCGTCAGTCTGCGGGACTTCAAGGAAACCTTCGGACCCGAGATCGACCGGGTGGTCATCGACTTCGACCGCCTGGTTGATCCGAAGATCGACATCAATCGCCGTTATCTTTCCCAGGGCTCTCGTCTCGACGCGCGTCGGTATCTTTCGTATCTGGCGGGCAAGGGCGATGGTCGCGTTTTCGACAAGACGTCGGTGACCGTGGAAGAGGATCGCCTCAAGGGCGTGGAGATTGGTTTCGCGCTGAACAAGGGGCGTCGTATTTACAACTTCGACTATTCCATCGCCACGCTGGTGGCCATCATGAGTTGCGGGGCGATTCTGGATAATCACAGCATTCCCTTCGGCGTCGTGGGCTACTCGGACCTCAAGAACGACAAGCGCACCATCGACCTGACCTGGTTCAAGGACCTGGAAGTGGACTATACCATGGATGCCGAGGAGACGCTCTTCGACGGCCTGGCCGAGAACTGGCACGGGGACACCATCGCCGAGGCTAGCATCCTGGACGAGATGCGGGATCGCTTCACGCCCCATGCCCGCACGCGCATCCTGATTTTGATTTCGGACTTTCGCGGACCGCGCGGGAAAGTGGATATCCAGAAGGATCTGGAATCGCCGGAGGCGCGCGAACTCAAAAAGGGCATCGACCGCCTTGCGGACCAGGGCGTCGTTTCCCTGGGCGTGGGCGTGGGACCGCGTCACATCGCCGAGCACCTCTTCCATGAGTCGCTCCAGATCGGCGGTGAAAACTTCGCCAACCTGCCGGCGCTGCTGGCCAATACGGTGACGGAGCTGATTCATCGCCATCATAACGCGGCGGTGATGTGATACGGTGAACGGGGCAACGGTCTAACGGCGGACGGTGAAACGGGTGAACGGTTAACGGGGAGATGGATTGATGGCGAATAAGAAGACTAAAAAGAAAGCAGTAAAGAAGGCGGAGAAGAAGCCCGTCAAAAAGAAATCGGCGGCTAAAAAAGCGCCCGCGGCCAACAAGAAGTCGGCGGCCAAAAAAGCGCCCGCGGCGAAAAAGAAAGCCGTCGCGAAAAAGACCGCGGTAGAGGCGGTGACCAGCACCCAGGCGGACTATCCTCATGCCTTCGTACATCCCGCGGCGACCGTCATGGGCATGGTGGAGCTGGGCCCGGATTGTTCCATCTGGCCGGGGGCGGTGCTTCGGGGCGATATGGGGCCCATTCGTCTGGGCAAGGGCGTCAATATCCAGGACAACACGACGTTGCATACCGACTCTCGGGGCGATATCTCCATCGGCGATTACACCCTGGTAGGCCACAATGCCATGCTCCATGGCTGCAAGGTGGGCAAAGGCTGCCTTATCGGCATCGGCAGCGTGGTATTGGACGGTGCTGAAATCGGCGACGGAGCCATGATAACGGCCGGGTGCATGATTCGGGGCGGTAAGAAAATTCCGCCCATGGCCATGGTTGTTCAGAAGGACGGCAAGGTGGTGGTCATCGAAGGCAGGGCGAAGCCCGCGTTGAGCATTGCCGGTAGTCTGGAATATATTCGATTAATTGAGCGGCATCGAAAGGGTATATTCGAGCCTTTCTCGCCGGAAGAGGAACAAGCCATGCTGGCGGAGGCGAAGCAAATCGCCGTTGAAATGGGACTCACAAGTGGTCCCCAGCAAGGAAAATAGTAGAAGCAGGAAAGTTCGAGGCTTACTCGGGGAAGCTCTTGTTGAATTCCTCGGTGGTCATGATCTTGAAGAAGTTGTCCAGCTTGGCCAGTTTGAAGACATTCAAGATCATGGGCTTCAGGCCGAAGAGGATCATTTCGCCACCGTAGTTCTTGATCAGGTTCAAGGACTTGATGATGGAACCGATGGCGGAACTATCGATGTAATTGACATTATTCAAGTCGAGACCCAGGTGGCTGGGCTTGGCGGCCAGCATCTCATTGAAGGTATTTTCGAACATCTCGGCCTGCTCGATATCGAATTTACCATTGAGT
This sequence comes from uncultured Leptospiraceae bacterium, assembly GCA_964530305.1. Lineage (GTDB taxonomy): Bacteria > Spirochaetota > Leptospiria > Leptospirales > Leptonemataceae > CAZGYS01. The sequence goes on along the minus strand of CAZGYS010000145.1, from coordinate 2,853 downwards.
TCGCAGATCATGATGCCGGTTCTGGATACCTTTTTAATGTCCATGGGGACCAACGAAGATACAGGAACAAATCGAGTCAAGAAAACCTTGAATGGAATTACCCATTCTTTGATCTGGTCATGTCCCGATCAAGAAGGGTACCGCTCTCGGGCGGAAGGATGAGAAAATGACGAAACGCGAGATTCAACCCATTGAAAAGGCCATCGATGAGATTCGCCAGGGCAAAATGATTATCCTGGTGGACAGTGAGGATCGTGAAAACGAGGGAGATATTGTCGTCGCCGCCGAGTTCGCGAACTCCGAGGCCATCAATTTCATGGCGATGCACGCGCGCGGCCTGATTTGCGTGCCCGTGGAGCCCGAAACCCTGCAAGCCCTGGACTTGCAGCAAATGGTTCAGAAGAATACGGAGAGCCTACGCACGGCGTTTACCGTTTCCGTGGACGCAACCGAGGGTGTCTCCACCGGAATTTCCGCCCCGGATCGAGCTCGGACCATTCAAGTCATCATCGATCCCCGTTCTCGTCCGGAGGACCTGGTTCGGCCGGGCCATATTTTTCCCCTGCAGGGAGTCAAGGGCGGTGTCCTGCGTCGCGCGGGCCACACCGAGGGCGCCATCGACCTGGCGCGTCTGGCCGGTCTGCGTCCCGCCGGGGTAATCTGTGAAATCATGAAAGAGGACGGGACCATGGCCCGCCTGCCGGACCTCCAGGAGTTCGCGGCCAAGCATGATCTGAACATCTATACCATTGAGGATCTGATTCGGTATCGCAGTAAGCACGACAAGCTCATCCGCCTGGAAGCCGAATCGCGCATGCCCACCGAATTCGGCGAGTTCACCCTGAAGGCGTTTTCCACCAGCATCGACGACAAGGTCCATCTGGCCATGGTTCACGGCGATGTTCGCAATCAGGAAGACGTTCCGGTTCGCGTGCACAGCGAGTGCTTGACGGGAGACATTTTTCATTCCGCTCGATGCGATTGCGGGGATCAATTGCATTCGGCCCTGGCTCACATCAGTCGCCAGGAGCGAGGCGTGCTGCTCTATATTCGTCAGGAAGGCCGCGGCATCGGCCTGATCAATAAACTCAAGGCCTACAATCTCCAGGACGAAGGCCTGGATACGGTGGAAGCCAATGAGAAGCTGGGCTTTCAAGCCGACCTGCGCGATTACGGCGTCGGCGCCCAGATCCTTTCCAGCCTGGGCCTGACTTCCATCAATCTGCTCACGAACAATCCGCGCAAGATTGTCGGACTGGAAGGTCACGGTCTAAAAATCTCGGGGCGCACGCCGATCAAGATCGAGCCGGGTCAACACAATGTTACCTACCTACAGACGAAGTCCGAAAAGCTCGGGCACATGTTTGATGTGAAGTAAAGGGCGTTACTCGGACCTCGCCTGCTACCGGAAACGCCAAAGCCGCGGTGACTCTTTCGCCGCCGGCGATGGCTTCGCGCTTACCACAATCGCAGCGGTAGCGTTCCTGAACGAAACCGCTCTCATAACCTCCGTGTTCTCTGCGCCTCCGCGGTGAAAATACCAGTCACGCGTATGTTATGTACACGTTATTGGATGGTTCTCGCCGTTTCCACGGAAGACATCTTTGATTGATTTCCCCGTGAGCTTCGCCGTGCCGGTCACTTCGCGGCGCAAGCACTGATGTTTCGGAGGCCCGATTGAATGCGTCGCTTCTGTTCGAAAGCAATGGCTCGACCGGGTTGTTCGAGCATTTCGCGTCCCAGTTCAAGGACGGGCCGGAACGCATAACAGTATTCCTCAAAGTAGGTGAGGCCCCGCATGCGTTCGTAGTAGTTATCGCCGTCGAAACGAAGGAAGTTGTGAATCTCTCGCTTACGAGGTGTTGAGAGATCCAGGATAATTTCATATCGGTCGCAGGAACGGATTATGATGTCCGGAATTCGACTCTTGTAACAGCTTCGGGGTAGCCTGGAAATAAAGGCTCGGTATTCGGCCAGGGAGCACTCGTTGCGCAAGCACTCGGATTTCTTGAAGACAACCCGGGGACCGAAGCGGGAATTCTTGTAGAACCAGTTCACCCAGTAGTTCAAGTAAGCTCGGCGGCGCTGTCCTACGCGCCCGCGCCCGGTATAGGTGCTTCGAATGGCGGTCATGGTATCTTGTTTGCGGGCCAGGGCTCGCTCCGGGCCCGCCTTCGCGGCATTGAGCTCGAGGATGTCGCGGGCCAGGCGCGTATGAAAGTAGTATTTGAAGCGCTGATTGACGCGGATGGCGGTGCCGTCCAGTAGCGCCTGAATCCGACGAAATTGAGCGCGGCGTTCCCGGGCCCGCCTTTTCTCACGTCTTCCAAAGTCGGCAATGTAGGAGGCATTGCGAGTCTTTTGCGTACGCCGTAAAGCGGCCCGCTGGCGGGCAATCAAGAAGACGCGTTCTCGGCGGACCATGAGGCCGTAGTCCCGAATTAAATCACCTCGGGCGGCATCCCAGTTCCGCAAAATCCGGCGAGCCGCGGTCAGGTAAGTACGCGTGCTGGTCGAGGCAATGTCCGGCCCGCTCTTGCGTTCAAAGGTAATCGCACGAAAACGGGCGCGATAGTGCCTGATCAGTCGTGTTTGAATGGAGCTAAGATCGGACCAGCTACGGGGACGGGGCAGTCCCGCTCGGCCCTGGGCAAGGAGGTCATCGCCCGAAAACGGTCCCAGGGGAATGCAGGCCGTTACAAGAATGAAAAATAAGAACGTCCGGGATCGGCATGACATGTCTGAGAAAAAATCGGAAGGAAATGCTCGTCCTTCAATACTTTTTCAAGGCCGGGTTTCTTTTTTGCGTGTATATTATTTTTACCTCACTTTCCCTCAGACACAGCGAAATAA
>CAZGYS010000144.1:0-12253 GCA_964530305.1 uncultured Leptospiraceae bacterium | reverse complement strand
GACAGCGAGGTCCTGGGAGAAACCGATCGGGTGCGCGCGTATGTCTTGAAGCATCTATTGAACGTGGCCGGCATCGAGACGCCTTCGGCTCTCGAAGAGATTGCCCTGAAGGGTTGGATTGCCTTCGTCGAGTTCGCGCTGAGCGAATGGATTGATCAGCCTTCGGTTTCCCGCGAGGAATTCGTCGCACTGGTCCTGCTGAACCTATCCGCGATTATGAAAAACATGCAAACGAAAACCTGAATGCGAAAAACAAACACAAAGGGGATTTCAAAGTGAATACAATTCGTTCAAAAAGAGTGTTCGGTTCCGAACCGCGAAGCGATCGGGATTATTCAAGGGGTATCGCCGGGGGAACCATCGCGTTGTTCATGGTGATCGTTGCGGGTTATGCCGCGCTGCTCGCGGCGATTCATGGGCAAGCCCTGTCCTTACCGCTGGGAATGATTGCGTCGTCGATCCTGTTGTATCTGTCCTTCACCGTGGCTCATGAAGCGGGACACGGTAATATCGCCCATGAAGTCGGTTGGATGCGGCCGGTGGAACGCGCGCTGGGCTGGGCGGCCACGCTGCCCTTTCTGATTGTTCCCTTCGGACTATTCGCGCGCATTCACGACTATCACCACGCCTTCACCAATGATCCCGACCGAGATCCCGATTACATTGTATCGGGTAAGACCGGCTGGTCCGTGGTGCCCCACGCCCTGACGATTCCGCTGGAGTATCTGCGGCTCACATTTACGCGCTTCGCGGATGAACCGGTCTTCGCGCGGACGCACAAGACGTCCCTGGCCTACTACATGGTTACCGTTTCGGTAATCGTCGCGCTCGTTTGGTCGGGTTATGGCCGCGAACTGCTTTGGCTGGGCGTGTTGCCCCTGTTCATTGCCAGTTTTATTTTGGCCATGCTCTTTGATTGGATTCCCCACACGCCCGCTTCGCGTCAGGGGCGCTGGGAAAATACGCGTTCGTATCTTTTCCCCGGCTTGAAATACCTGACCCTGGGGCAGAACTACCATCATATTCATCATCTATATCCCCGGGTGCCCTGGTATCATTACGACCGTGTATTCGAGGCGATTCGCCCGGAGCTGGAGGCGCAAGGCGCGCCCATCGAGGACCTGGCCCAGGACGGCCCGGCCGTACTCTTGAAATCGCCCGCGGCGCGTGAGCCGCGAACCGACGGCCGCTCCGATACGATGACGCTTGCCGTTGCTTCCATAAATAGAACTACCGCCGATTCGGCGGAGATCACTTTCGCCAACCCGGACGGTAAGTCAATCGCCTTCAAGGCCGGACAGTACGTGACGTTGAGCAAGCGTGTTAAAAATGAAACGGTCACCCGTTGCTATTCCATATGCGAAGCACCCGCGTCCGGACGCTTGAGCGTCGGCGTCAAGCGCGTCGAAGGCGGACTGCTCTCCACTTATTTGAATAGTGAACTCCAGGTGGGCGGCAGGCTCACCGTGGCCGGTCCCTTCGGCGATTTCATTTACGAACCGCCGCTCAAGGCCGGCGCGCGCGAGACTCTGTACTTGATTGCCGGGGGCAGCGGCATTACGCCGGTGCTTTCGATTTTACAAATGGCCCTGGCCGGACACGAACGAACGCGCGTCCATTTGATTTACGCGAACCGTTCAAGTCGGGATGAAATGTTTCGCGAACGCCTGGACGAATTGGCGACGCGATACGACGGACGCCTGACCGTCACCCGCGTCTACGAACAGGCTCACGAAAACTGGAAGGGCGCCATGGGTCGCCTGGATAAGCGCAAGCTCAAGGCCATGCTCAAGAATCGCCCGCGCGGCGCGCGCTTCTATATTTGCGGGCCCACGCCCATGAAAAACCTGGTCACGGCCACGTTGCGCGAACTCAAAATCGCTCCCGCGCGAATCGCCGTGGAAGAGTTCGCCCAGGCGGCTCCCGAGGCGAAGGGTCGTCGACATTCGGTTGAAATCGAGCTGGCCGGCGGCGCGCGACACGAACTGGAAGTCGCCGAAAATCAAACCGTTCTGCAGGCGGCCAATAACCGGGGCATTCGCATTCCCCATGCCTGCGGTGTCGGCCAGTGCGGCTGTTGCATGATGCGCGTCATGGGCGGCTCCTGGGAATCGGCGTCCGAGGTAACTCCGGGACTGACTCCCGGCGAAAAAGAGCAGGGCCTGACCCTGGCCTGTAGCTGTCGTCCGAAATCGGCGCTGAGTCTGCGCGAAGGCAAGTCCTGAAGTTAGACTTAATGTACGCGAAATCGCCGTCAGGCTTTATCGCGAAAGGCGACCGTCATGCGCTCCAGGGCAATTTTGACGCGGCTCAAGGGCACGGCGATATTCATGCGCATGAACGTCGAGGAATGTTCATCGAACCATTGGCCCGGCGTCAGGGCCAGGCGGGCTTCGTGAACCAGGGTGGATTGGATTTCGTCTCCCGTTAGTCCCAGGCCGGCGAAGTCCATCCAGATTTGGTAGGTGCCCTCGGGCGTATAAGTCAGGACCGCGGGAAGTTCGCGTTCCAGGTGGTCTTGAATCCAGGCAAGGGTTTGCTCCAGGTAGGCCAGCATTTCGTTCAGCCAGGGTTCACCCTGGTTGTAGGCGGCGATGGTGCCGTAGACGGAGAAGGCATTGCCGTGATTCAAGTGCATCGTACTCACGGTATTCTTGATGCGATTGCGCGTATGCGCGTCCGAGATATAGATGTAGCCGCCGGCGATGCTCATCAGGCCGAAGGTTTTCGCGGGCGATCCCAACAGGGCGATGTGCCGCGAAGGCCCGAAGGAAGCGATACTGGTGAATGCATTGCCCGTGTAAATTATATCCGAGTGAATTTCATCGCTGATGATCACGGCGCCATGGGAATCGGCCAGCTCGACCAATCGTGCCAGCTCGTCCGCCTTCCATACGCGCCCCACCGGGTTATGAGGATTGCATAATAGAATGATCTTTACGTTTTCGCGCGCCAGCTTTTCCTCCAGGTCGTCGAAGTCCATTTCGTATTTCCCGGACGCGATGCGCAGGGGATTGCGAACGATTCGCCGTTCGGCGCCCTTGATGATGCGCGCGAACTGATGGTAGACCGGAGTTTGAATGAGCACGGCTTCGTCTTCTTTGCACAGTTCTCGAATCAAAAGGGCTATGCCGGCGAGGACGCCCGTAATTTGAACGAAGAACCTGGCCTCCAGATTCAGGTTATTGCGCCGGCGATTCCATTGGACGATTGCCTCCAGGGCTGCATCGGCGGCATATTCATAGGCATACATGGCACGTCCCGCGATTCGCTCCAGTTCGGCCGTGATGGGCTCGGCTACCTGAAATTCCATGTCCGCCAGCCAGAAGGGCATGAGATCATGGGAGCCGAACATCTTGCGCAGCATGTCCGCGTTTTCACGGATGAAACCGTGCTCGAAATCCTTGTGTTCCATATCAAAGCGACTCATACTTAAGGGGACGTCCGTAGAGAGGGTCGTCAGCAGCCGGGTCCGTCCCGCCGCGCTTCGTAGTCGGTGATTTCGCCCCGGGGACCCAGCGAAAACTTACAGCAGTCATCGAACACCGCGCGCAATTCAACGCGGCTCTTTTGGACTTTCGATTTCAAGGTCGAGTAATGGATGCCGTTTTGCTCGGCGTAATCCTTCTGCGACACGCCCTCCAGCTCGATGGCCGACAGAAGCTGAGCGGACTCACGGGGCAGGGCGTGAATGAAGGGCCGCACGCAGTGGGAAAGTTCCTCGGTCGTGTCGCGTTCTTTTTCCGGGTCCGGCACCTCTTCCATCAGCGGCTCCAGGGGGCGACGCCCATTGGCGCGATAGAAATCGATGATGGTATGATTGGCGATTTTATACAACCAGCCCTTGATGCTCTCGCTTGATTTCAGAGTGGGTAATTTCTCATACGCCTTGAGCAGGATGTCCTGCAAGAGATCATCCGCGTCGGCGGCATTGGATACCTTTGCACCCAGAAATCCCCGCAACCCCGCGCGGTATTCGTCCCAGATCGCCTGAAAATTCATGACCGATTCCAATTCCTGCTCCCGAGGCCGGATTATCCCCGGCGCTCTCAATACTAAAGACGCCGGCCTGGGAAAAAAGACGAATATTTTTCGGGCACCCACTCAAAAAAGACTCGACGAATGAATATTATATAGCGAATATTCGGTTATGAATATTCGGAAATCACTCGCCGGTCCCCTGGAGTTTTCCAGGGGCACCCGGCTCATTCTGCTTATTACGGCCGTGCTGGCCGCTCTGGGCCCTAATGGCCTGTATTTGTATTTCGCGGCCACGCAGCCGGAGATGAATCTGGAGGCCATGCGCAATCCAATTGCCCTGGCGTTCATGATTGAGGCCATGATGCTGTTGGCGCTGTTTCTGTACTACGTGTTTCGACGCACGGGGTCCTGGGGAAAAGTGGTGCTCTACCTGGTGCTGGCCTTCGCGGGCAGTCTGGCGTTCAGTTTTCCCTTCTTTCTGTGGCGCGAAAGCATCGAAGTCGATCATGGTTAGGCCTCGCTCGGAGGAAAAAGACCGGGCGCTGGTGGAGGCCGCCATTCGCTTGTTCCTGGAAAAAGGCGTGAAGGGCACGACCATCCAGGACATAGCGAAGGCGGCGAACGTGGCGGTGGGCACGGTTTACGTCTACTACAAGGAGAAGGGCGAAATCGTGCGACGGGTGGCCTTCGCCTTCGCCGAGCGCCACGGAGATTTCGCGGCCGAAATTCTGGGGTCTCGCCGTCGTCCCTTGAGCAAGCTCAACGCCTATATTCTTGGCTTTTACGATATGTGGCAGCCGTTCGGAGAGAATACGAAAGGAGCCATGGAACTGGCCGAAGGAGTGTTTAAGTACGCGCCCGAGACGCCGGGCATCGCCCAGGCGGAATTCAACGGCACGGTGGAGAAAATTCTAAGCGAAGCTCAAGAAGCCGGCATGCGCGTGGAGAAGCCGGCGGAGGAAGCCCGCTGGATTGCGCTGGCCACGGCCGCGTTTTTCCCCCTGGCCGGCACGCCCGCGGTGCGCCCCATGGCGGAACGGCTGACGCGCGAGGACCTGGAGGGATTGCTCAAGTGGATCGGGCGCAAACTGGGGTGATGCGATTTCGCGACCGGCGGCACGGCATGGCGCCGCTGCGATTTTTTTCGTCTTTTTTGCCGGAACGCCGTCTTTCCGGACATGAAGACATTAACCAACGAGCAAATACATTCCGAGGTTCGCAAGACCTATGGCGACATCGCCGAAGGTCGCGCGGATAGTTGTTGCGGGGGCGGGTCCCCTTGTGGTCCTACCAGCAAGGGCGATATGGATCAACGTTCCCGCGTTCTGGGTTATTCCGATCAGGAACTGAAAGAAGTGCCGGAGGGCGCGAATCTGGGACTTGGTTGCGGTAACCCGCGAGCCATCGCCTCGATTCAAGAAGGCGAAACGGTTCTGGATCTGGGCAGCGGCGCCGGTTTCGACGCCTTCCTGGCCGCAAAACAGGTGGGCTCTACCGGTCGCGTCATCGGCGTGGACATGACCCACGAGATGCTGGCGCAAGCGCGCAAGAACGCGAAGGCCGGCGACTACGCGAACGTGGAGTTTCGCCTGGGCGAAATCGAGAACCTGCCTCTGCCGGACAATTCGGTGGACGTGATTATTTCCAATTGCGTCATTAATCTTTCGCCGGATAAGGGGCGCGTATTTGAGGAAGCCTTTCGTGTCTTGAAACCGGGCGGACGCCTGGCTGTCTCCGATATCGTGGCCCGGGCCGGGATGCCGGAGAACATCCAGCGCGACATGGCCCTCTACACCGGTTGCGTCGCCGGGGCCTCCACGGTGCCCGATCTGGAGACGGACCTGCGCAACGCGGGCTTTCGCGACATCGCCATCAAGCCGAAGGACGGCAGCGCGGACTTCATCGCCGATTGGGCTCCGGGCAAACACGTCGAGGACTTCGTGCTCTCCGCGTATATCGAGGGGAGGAAGTAGAGCAGGGCGCCCCGGCGAAAGTCTTCGACTTTCGCCGTCGGGCCGCTCCGGGCTCCGCGTTCGCTGCGGTCCTTCGGACCGGCTTCGCCGCCCTACGCGTCCCTGGCGCGGGGGGCGGAACTGGTGGCGGTGGGCACTGAATTCGTCCCGGGTATTTATCGCGCACGCGACGGTATACTCTTGAGTGCGTTGCGGGGGCATCGCAATCGTGTGCGAAAGCTGGCCTGGGATCCGTCCGGCGAACGCATCGCTTCGTCATCCGCGGATAAAACGATCAAGATCTGGCGCGCCCGCGACGGCAAACTGTTGCGTACTCTGAAGGCGCGAAATTACGAGGTTTTGGGGCTTGCCTGGAGTCCGGACGGAATGTCCCTCGCGTCCATTTCGCCATCCGATCAGGATAGAGCAAAAATCTGGAGAGTGGGCCGTAATTGATTGTTAAACACTAATATTTCCGGGGAATTCAGATAAAACAAGCGAGCTGGGCCTGGAGGAAAGAAAACTCGCCCAAAAAAGCAGACCAAAAGAAACGCCCGATGGATCCCATGGCTGAGGACCGCGCAGAACCGGAGCCTCCCACCACCAACCCACAAAAAAACCGGACCCAAACGGACCCGGTTCTATTCCCCACCATTGCGGTGAGATTAGTCAATTTTACCTAATGGGCCAGGGTAGACTCGAACTACCGACCCCCGCCTTATCAGAGCGGTGCTCTAACCAACTGAGCTACTAGCCCTCACTTCGTGAGAACAGCCAGAATCCGGGAGCGGCTCCGGCATGCAAGCAAAAAACAGTCCGGCTACGGGTTCTCGGAAAGGCCCAGGTGAGTGAGGACCCGGCTCCAGTCGGGGAACTCGGCGGACCCGAAGAGCAGTTGTTCGCCCTGGAAATGGGGCCAGGGAGTGTCGTCAATCAGGACATCGCCTCGGAGCAGGCTCTTGTCGGGGCACATAATCAGCCGCTCCACCCAGTCGGGGCCCAGGTGTTCCTCGACCCGGACGCGCTTTTCGGTATAGCACAGCGGGTTGGGCGTGCTGGGCCGCGTCAGGATCCAGGTGTCGAAGTGTTTCGCCAGGGCGCGGATGCCGTCCAGGGCGCCGGGCAGGGGCGCAAGCCTTAAAAAGAAGCCCCATTCGGCCTGGGGAAAACCCTGGGCGGGCACGGCCCGGCGGCGCTCATCCATGCGAGCGCGATAATCGCACAGGACATCGTCCATGTCCACGTAGATACGTTTTTGCATGACGAACGAACGCGCCTCAGGCGATTCGCGTCCATCGCTTTTGCGCCTACCTGGACGACGTAGAGAAATTATGAAGACGAAATCGCCTCGCGAACACCCCGGGCCCAGGCGCGAAAGGGGCCGTCATTGGCGGCGACTTCCTTCTCCGCCAGAAAGAAGTCTTCATTACGCGCCAGATCGTAGACCCGCGAATACGTAAAGAAATAAGAATGATAATGCACCCGGGGGAATTCGGAGACGATGCGATCATTGGCCAGCAAATTTAAGTCGCGTTGCATCACCGCCACGGACCAGAGCAGCTGGGAAAGCACGTTTTGATGACGAAAGGTACCCGGCTTCGCCTGTCTTAGCGGATCAAAACCCGAGTCGATGTAGACCAGGTTAACGGGGCCGTTGAGGAGTTCCCTGTGGCGCAGAAATCGCAGCAGTAGCTCCGCGGGGTTGACGAACAGACCCACGGCCGCGTCCATTTCGCCTTCGTGGGTCCCCATGAGCACCGGAATGGCGATGGCTCGCTTGATTACCTCGGCCAGGGCGAAATCGCCTTCCTCCCAGGACGAGTAGTACTTGTAAATCGAGGATTCGTAATTGCGCGAACAGGCGAAGGCGGGCTTGCGTAGATCGCGGAATCGCAGGGACGCGAACTCCGAATCAATCATGGAGTGCATGGAATCCTTGTTCATTAAGTTATGAAAGGGCAGGAAAGCCGGCCAACCCACGCGTTTCAAGCTGCCGTCCAGAAGCGCGCGAATGCGACTGGTCTCGTAACCGGCCGCGGCCGAAAGGAGAATCAACGCGCCCGAGCTAACGCCCGCGAAGGCATCGAAGGAATCCAGAATCGATGCGCCCAGTTCCTGTTCCAGAAAATCAATCATCTTCAGCTGGGCCAGGAGTTTCCCGCCGCCGGCGCCCAGCACCAGAATGTTGGTCGGGTCTCGGAACTGAGGCGATGCGTCCGAAGCCTTCGGCGATGCACCGGCCAGCATGTCCTCGAGCAGGGCGCTGTTGGCTTCGCTGATGGCCAGAATGGAAACGCCGAATCCTTCCTCATTGCTGTTGATGACGACGCCGGTCACCAGAAAGGGTTTGTTTCCTAGGCGCGCGGAAATGTCCACCGTCACGCCATTGTGCAATGGACGCCCCGGCGCCAGTACGCGACAACCGCTACGACTGACTTCCTCCAGAAAAAACCCGTGGGTTTGACCGCGATGGCGAACGCGGCAAGGTACGGCGACGCGTACGCGTCCGGTATCCTGTCTTGCATCGGTTTCCATCAGCGCACCTCCCGGCGATTCTTAATCATCAAAATAAACAGGGGCACCAGGCAAACGAACCAGAAAAGCGTGGAAACCTTCAGAGCCGTGCCCATGTCCGCGAAGGCCATGATAAGAAGGGCCACCACGGCCGGTCCGATGCCCTTGCCCGCGGACTCCAGGAAATTTTCCGCGGAGAAAACCGTTTGAACGGATTCGCCGTCGGAAAGATCGAAGAGCATGCCCTTGATGTAGGAACCGGGGACGGCCAGAAGAATGCCGCCCAGAAAATACAGGGGAACCAGCATCGCGAAGCCGGCGGTAAGGGAAATTTCCAGCAGAAAATAAACGTAAGCGATATCCACCAGAAAGAAAGCCATGATGAGCGTCGGCACCAGGTTCGCGCGCGCGTTCTTTAACTTTTCGCCCAGCACGCCGGCTAGATAGGAACCGGCCACCATGCCCACGCCCAGCAAGGTAATCAAAAGAATCACCCGGCTGCGCGCAAGACCGCCGCTTTCCTCCAGATAAGGAAAAATAAAGACGGTCAGACTGCCCCAGGGAACGCTCCCCGGCAAGTACTGGGACAACAGGAGAATGGACTTCGCCTTGATGTCCGTAAGTTTAATGCGATTGCGGGCGACCTCGGGGCTGATGCGAAGTCGTTGATAATAGACGAGCGTGAGCAACCCGGCCAGGACCGATGTCCCCGCCAGCAAAAGGTAGGTATACTTCCATTGCGTCGTACCCTTCACGCCGATGAGGGCGGAGGCGTACTGACCCGCCGCCAGGCCCAGGCCGATCATGATGTTGATGTTTACGGCCGTGGCGAAACCTTGCCCGGGCGCCAGGCCTTTGCGCGCCAGTTCATAGAAAGTGGGCACGGCCAGACCCAGAAGCATGCCGATGCCGAGATAGGCCCCGGTGAACACGAAGAGGCTATCGCTGAGAAAAATCGCCGCGAAACAAATCGCCGAGGCGAAAGCTAGATAAGCGGGGTGTGGGCGAATACTCTTGCCCAGGAAGGAATACAACAGGGAGAAAAAACCCATGGGCAAGAACAACAGCAAATTGTTCAAGCCGCCGATGACCATGAGACCCCGGGTTCCCTTCAAGTTAAAGAAATCCGAGATGTCGCCGATGACCGGCGAAAGCACGTTCAGACAGAGCGAAAAAGCGAAAGGTAGAAAGTAGAGTAGAAAGCGGGGCGGGCGTTCGGTCATGGGGTTCCCGCGTCGGTGAATTCTTGCATACTATTCAAAAAAATCGCGAAACAGGATCTACCGATGAAACTGATGGGCAGGAGGATTCGGGACATTAATTCTTCGATTCGGGCCTCTTATAAGGCGCGCAATGCGGCACCTTTTATGATTTCCTGTTTCTACTTCAAGGATAAAAAAGCTTGAATCGAACCGATACGTTCCGACCGTTGCGGAATATGAGTAGTAATGCCCCTGATACGGACGGCGCGCGGAAAGACATGGACGCCGCGCAACTACGCGAGAGCCTGCGCATTCTCGCAAACGTACTGATGGACGCCGCCGAACCCGTCGAACGCCTGCGCGCGTCCGTGGCGGATCTTGAGGAAATGCTGGAGCCCTTGCGCGGTATTCCCAGCGCGCTGAAGGATGATGCTCAGCGCTATCGACTACGGTCGCCGACGGGGGAAGTTATATCGCCGGGGTATGCCATCAGTACCATGACGGACGCCGTTCGCACGGCCAAATACCTGCGCGGCCTGGTCCGAGCGATTCGCGCCGCTCGGGAAAAGTTTCCGGGTGAACGTATTGAAATCATCTACGCCGGGCCCGGGCCCAACGCGCCGTTCCTTTTGCTTGTCACGCCCTTCTTCGCGCCGGAGGAAATCGCCTTTACCCTGCTGGAGGTTTTGCCCGAGTCCGCCGAGGGAGCCAGGCGATTGATTGAGGCCATGGAGCTGGGAGCTTACGTGAGCAAGCTGGCCATCGCCGACGCCGTGACCTACAAGCACGAAGGCGCAAAGCCGCACATCGCCGTGGCGGAAATCATGTTGCGAGCTCTGCGTCGCGAAGGTCAGTTCGCCGTATTCAAAAATCTGGCGCCGCAACTTGTCGAAGGGGGCTTTCTCGTACCCGAGGAGATCGAATTGCACGCGACGCTCACGGATCCGCACCGCGAATTAAGTAATGTTAAGGGGTATCCGCTGCCGGCGGAGGGGGTCGCCCTGCGGCGTGAGCTTGGTTCTATTCTGAAACTATCCCTGACTGAACTATTGAAAGTATATGAGCAAGATCCCGAAGCCTACGCCGAACTCACGGAATGGCCGACGGCGAATTTTATCATCCCCGCTCTTGAAACCAGCGCCACGACCTGGACCATCATGACGCGCATTCGCCTATTTGAAGATCTGGTTCTTGAGGAAGGCGAAAGTGGTTTGACCATGCCTTCTTACGAGACCGACATTCCGCCCGTACAACAGGGCGATGAAATCCATAACACTTTTCAACTGGGAGCGGTGCCGGGGTTGTATTGTCGTCATCAACGCCCCCGGATGAGAATTCTTCCTTGATGGCCCCGGCGCCCGCGCGAGAAAAATTCTTGTGCGATTGTCGGGTGAATCTCAACCTGGGGTGGATCGTCATTCGTGCGTCAAAATAATAGCTGGAGAAATATATGGGTCCCGAAAATTATTTAGGTTCTATTTCCATGTTCGGTGGGGACTATGCTCCCAGGGACTATGCTTTCTTGCTCATCGTTCTTGTGTTGTATAGACACCACAAGGTGCGAACTGGGTTCTATTTTCAGTAAGCCGGCAGTCTCGGTTGCAGCCCATATTGTCCCATCTGATGTCTCTGCAAAGCTTGAAATCTTTCCCGTGAAAGGAAGAGAGTCATGGCCGGATATATGGTGGTCAAAGATTTTGGTTTCTGGGTCGAATGTGCTGTAGCCGTTGTTGTAGCCCAGCCAGATTAATTCGTGGCTGTCTTGAAAGAGCGTGAAGACGTCGTTTGAAAATGGCGTGTTTCGCTCGTTTGGATTTGCTTGAAGAGTTAAGAACTTGTTTGTGACTGGATTGTAAGAGGCGATCCCGCCACCAATGGTTGATACCCAAAGTGTTCCACCGGCGTCCTCCTCGACGCTGGTGACTATATTTGCCGGTAATGAACCTGGTTCTGAAGATTGTCTATACGTTTCTAACTCATGGCCGATGTAGCGATTAAGCCCTTCCTGGGAAACAAACCACAAGGCGCCTTGGGAATCTTGGAAGGTCTGATATACAGTGCCTTGCGTCAATCGGTCTACGAAAGCCGGCTCTTTAAGGAGTAAATTGCCATGAAGGCCGGACGGTTCGCCTTCTGCGACGGCGCCGAAATGTACCAAGAATAGTAAAAGCGCGAGAACGCGGTTTTTCATACGGAAACTAGCGCGATGGCAAAGCCAATGTTCAGCGAAATTACCACATATATCAGCTAGTTGTCGGCGATTTGGTCGAATCCGACCACTTTTTCACATAAAAAAACTTCAGACATAACAAAGCCTTGGCTGGTGAAGGCAACCAGCCAAGGCTTCTAATTTTGCTGTCGGGATTTAGTAGGGCTTGCCCCTAAGTCCCAGACTATTGGGCTTCGTCTAAGTGCCTAAGACGCGGCTAGCGTCGCCACTTGCCAGCGGTTTGTTCGACGAAAGCACTGCGACGCCACTTGCCAGCGGCTTGCTCGACGTGACTTCTGCCAGCCCATACTTCACGGACTTCCTGGCTGAGCTCACGGCTAGCCCACTTGCTTCCGCCCTGACTTGCCGTGGGCTGTGCCCAATCGGCCTTGGGG
>CAZGYS010000143.1:0-12276 GCA_964530305.1 uncultured Leptospiraceae bacterium | reverse complement strand
GTTTTCTTCCTTTGCGCCCTGACCGTGCCCTGTCCGGAGCGCCCGGACCTTTGCGGGCGAGCACCACGCGAATTACTCTTACGCGCGCCCTTTGAGATCTTCGCCGCCTTCTCCGCCATGAGACTACTCCGGATTAAAATAAAGTATATACCATACGAATTTTACTCGCGCGAAACGAAGCGTCAATACTAAACGAGAACATAAATGCGAAACGATATACACGGTAAACATGTTCAGACGAAATTCGCCGCCTGAAAGGAAAAACGATTGAGCATGCCGTCGCCCTGCTTCATCCAACGGCATGAAATCCGAATCACCCTCGCAATCCAGTCCGCCGTCTCCCGAACCGGCCATGGGAACCAGACTGCGAAGACTGGACGAACAGCTTCTGGCTTGCTGGGAACGCATTCGCGCCGCGGACGCGCAACGACTCCAGAAGGCCGTCGACGCGGGTTTATCGGGCCTGGACGCGGAGGTTTTCGCCCTCATGCAATCTCGAGACGAACCCGCGCACCCCTCGTCGACACATATCCCCCACGAACCGGAAGAACACGAAGCCTTCGATCCCCTCGAGCATCTCACGCGAGTTTTCAATTTGGACGAAATCGAAACCGACATACTGTTATTGTGCTACGCCGGAGCGCGCCATGAACGCTATAGTCGCATCTTCGCGCTATTGCATGACCGGGCCGAATATGCCTACCCAACGACGGTATTGATGGAGGATTTTTTCGTGGGGCGATTTACCCCCGGTGATGTGCGCGCGCGCCTGATGCCGGGCGCCGCCCTTGCTCATTTTAATCTAGCGAAACCGGAAGGCGCAAACGGCGAACCGCGCCTATTTTCCCCCATTCGCATGGATGCACACGTCGCGGATTTTTTAGACGGATTGGGCGGCCCCAACCCATCCCTCGTGGACTTCACGGAAATTCTGCTCCGAGAAACGGAATCGGATCTCGAAGAACATATGATTCCAACGTCGGAGCGCGCGAGCCTGACTCATTTAACGACTGCCCTCAACGATAATGCGCCGAATCCCGAACAATGCATTCTCGTGTTGTCCGGGCCTTCCAATTCCAGTAAGCTGCACGCGGCCGGCCTACTGTCCGAGCATACGGGCTTCACGCCCTTGATTGTGGACCTTATCGCCTTGCGCGAAAAGCACGAGGACGAAACTCGGCGCCTGATTGAGTTGTTGTTCCGAGACGCCCGACTGTACGAAACGAGCCTTGTTTTTCCGGACGCGAACCTTTTATTCGACGACGATGATAGTCTAACCTGGCTGGGACGCGAAATAGCACACGCCGCCGCGCGATTTCCCGCTTTGCTGATCCTGATGAGCGCTGAATTCATCAGCCCCGGCGCGATGGAGAAGTTTCAACGCTTGTTCCTTGAATGGAAAATCAGTCCCCCGGGCGGCGCGGAACAAAAGGAAATCTGGCAAAAGGTGCTGAACATCGACAATGAAGACACCGCGAAGAACACGGCTCATGCCCTGGCATCCAGATTCAATTTATCCGCGACCGACATCCTACGCGCCGTGAATCGCGCTCAAGCAAGGTGCCTGGTGGAAACGGGCGAGGCCCGGCCGGCTACCGACGCCCTGTTCGAAGCGTGCCGGGTCGTAAGCAGCGGCGGCCTGGCAAAGCTGGCGAAGAAAGTCGAAACTCCATTCACCTGGGATGATCTCGTGGTACCCGCCGGCGTACTTGCCAGACTGAAGGAAGCTTGCGCCTACTTTCTCCACTCCGAGGAAATTTACCGGGACTGGGGTTTCAATCGCGTTATGGGAACCGGGCGCGGCCTGAACATTCTTTTCTCCGGCCCCCCGGGAACGGGTAAAACCATGGCCGCCGGGATCATGGCGACCGAACTGGGAATCGACCTGTACAAGATTGACCTATCCACCATCGTGAGCAAGTACATCGGCGAAACGGAGAAAAATCTCTCACGTATCTTTTCAGAGGCCCGGAACAGCAACGCCGTTCTCTTTTTCGATGAGGCGGACGCCCTTTTCGGTAAACGCAGTGAAGTTCAGAGTTCACATGACCGCTTCGCTAATATTGAAGTAGGTTTTCTCCTGCAGAAAATGGAGGAATACGAGGGCATGACCATCCTCGCGACGAACCTCTCCGAAAACATGGATGAGGCGTTTCGACGTCGCTTGAAGTTCATGCTGGAATTCCCCATGCCGGGCCCTGAAGCTCGCCGAAACATATGGCGTCTTGCATTGCCGTCCACGATCCCGCTGGAAGAAGATCCGGACCTGGATTTTCTCTCGGATAAATTTGAACTCTCCGGTGCCGCCATAAAAGGCATCGCGCTTCACGCGGCCTTTATCGCCCGACAAAACAATTCGCGGCTGGGCATGCGGCACCTGATTCTGGGCCTGCGACACGAATACGAAAAGGAAGGCAAACCCCTGTATCCGGGAGATCTGGGGGCTTACGCCTCCCACGCGAATTTTGACGAAGCTCAAGACTGAGGATCAAGGCCGGAATAAGCCGCGGACAAGCTGGAATTTCCCTTGCTTAAAAAACGGGGCCCTGTTTTATTAAAAGCGTGAAAGCCACCCAGGACCTCAACGAGATCAAAAGCAAACTCCAGGCAACGATGATGCCCCATGAGCTGGACGAAGCCATGCCCATCATCGAGGAGATTCATCGCCTCAAGAAGGAAAAGAACGCCTGCATCCTGGGGCACAACTACATGACGCCGGACGTCTTTCACGGCGTGTCCGATTACATAGGCGATTCGCTGGGCCTTTCGCGCCTGGCCGCGGAGACGGACGCGGACGTCATCCTCTTCAACGGCGTGCACTTCATGGCGGAGACGGCGAAGATCCTGAACCCCGACAAGCTGGTGCTCATCGCCGATCCCGAGGCGGGCTGTTCTCTGGCCGAGAGCATTACGGGAGAAGACGTGCGCAAACTCAAGGCCGCCAATCCGGGCGTGCCGGTGGTAACCTATGTCAACTGCTCGGCGGAAGTTAAGGCCGAGACCGATATTTGCTGCACCAGCGCCAACGCCGTGCAGGTGGTCAACGGTCTGCCCGACGACACGGTTATTTTTCTACCGGATGAATACCTGGCCCGCAATGTTCAGCAACAGACCGACAAGAAAATCATTTCCTGGGAACAGGGTAAGTGCATGGTGCACGAACTTTATACGGCCGAGGACATCGAACATGCTCGTCGCCAGTTCGAGGACCTGGTGGTCATCTCCACGGGCGCCTCGGACTTCGCCGGTTCCACTTCGCAAATGGAAAACTACATCCGCGAAAGCGGCAAGGAAAACGTCATGCTCATCACCGAATGCAGCATGGGCGATAACCTCCGTTCTATTTTTCCGGATAAGAGTTTTATCTCAACTTGCCATACCTGTCCCCACATGAAAAAAATCACCCTGCGCAAGGTCCTGGACGCCCTCAAGAACGACCAGTTCGCCGTGGAAGTTCCCGAGCACATTCGCATCCCCGCCAAGAAAGCAGTCGACGCCATGCTCGCGGTGGGCTGACGGGGCGCCGTCAACCGTTGCACCGTTAACCGTACACCGTTAACCGTTGCACCGTCACCACCGTCTAAACAGGGCAAAATGCCCCTGGCCCGCGCCGGTTCTCTTCTTGACAATCCTTCGGAGGACCGGTTCGATCAGGACATGATTAGCGAATCCGAGCGTAGATCCTACCCCCGCGCCGACGCGGTCTTCGAGATGAATTACACGGAGGGCACCGGATCGCCCGCCATTGCCACCATGTCCCGGGATTTCAGCACGGGCGGCATTTCCTTTCGAACGGCTTCGGGCTATGCGCCCCAGACCGATTTGTCCCTGGGCTTTTCCATGTCCGGGTTGCCCGCCCCCATTGAGGCCCGGGGCACCGTGGTTCGGTCCTGGGAGGCCGACGGCGATTTCTTTACGGCCGTGCAATTCACCCACATCAACGGCACGGACATGAACGTGATCCTGGACTATATTCGGGACAAAACCTGATTGCGGCCTGAAGCCCCCCGGGCGATTTGCCGGTAGTCCGACCCGTGCCGACAGACGCGGGAGGCGGGGTTCGCAATGAATAACAATAAGTCCAAGTATCTCTTTCTGGGGATTCTCATTCCCCTCTTACTTCTCTTTTCATCCTTCAATTTTATAAGTTATAATTACACGTCCCTGCTCTGGTTCGAATCGCAGGAGCAGGCGGCCCTGTGGTGGAAGGTCTGGAGTCGCCAGGTGCAATTCTACCTGCTGGGTTTCGGCCTGGCCTGCGCGGGATACTATGCCTCCTACCTGGTCGGGGGCTATCGGATTCGCAATCGCTTCGGCGCATCCATTCCGGGTTCCTTGAGACTCCTCTTCCTGGGAGCGCCCATCTTCCTGGCGCTGGTCGTGCACGGACCTTCCTTCGCCTCCATGTGGCAGGAGCACGTTCTGGCTTCCGCGCCGGGAACCGAATTCGGAGTGAAGGACCCCCTCTTCAATCGTGATGCTTCTTTTTACATGTTTCAGTTGGATTGGTACACCGGCCTTTTGAACTGGGCCCGCACCTACCTTTCCCTGCTGGCCATCTACTCCGCCGTGCTGTATTTGTTTCCTCTCCAGGGCCTGGACTTCGAGCGCGATCGCCGGCGCTTCCTGGACGTATTCAATTTGAGTCTGACGCACCTGGGCGTCATCGCCGGATTGTTCATCCTGATGCTGGCCTTCGACTCCTGGGTCACGCGCTACTCGCTGGTCTTCAACGGCGGCTCCACCCGCGTCGCCGGCGCTTCCTACACGGACGTAAACGCGCGCGTGCCGGCCTACATGGTTCTCTTCTATCTGGGCCTGGTGCTCTCGGTCGTGGTCACCGCGTCCAGCTTTCTGCGCACCTGGAAGGCGCCCGTTTTTACCACCGGCGGCTGGCTGGCGGTTTACTTCATCATGATCAAGGTCTATCCCTGGGCGGTGCAAACCATTACCGTGGATCCCAATGAGCTGACCGTGGAGCAACCCTTCATCGAACGCAGCATTAAGTATACGCGCATCGGCTACGGTCTGGATAAAGTTAAGAAGACGCGCTTCAACGCGGGCAATACCGTCAGCGCGAAAGCCTTGAATCGCAATCCCACGATTGTAAAGAACATTCGCCTGTGGGACTATCGCCCCATCAAGGCGACTTACCGTCAGCTTCAGGAAATCAAGCCCTATTACGAATTCCGCGACGTGGACATCGACCGCTACATGGTCAACGGCGAGCTTCGCCAGGTGCTCCTCTCCGCGCGAGAACTGGAACTGTCCGAGCTGCCCCTGCGGGCGCGCTCCTGGATTCGCTCGCATCTCCAGTACACCCACGGTTACGGCGTCGTCATGTCGCCGACGAATCGCATTACGCGCGAAGGTCAGCCCGAGTTCTGGATTAAGGACTTCCCGCCGAAATCCCGCTCCGGACTGCCCGAGGTCAAGCAGCCCGGCATCTACTACGGCGAAGGCACGAACGACTACGCCGTGGTCAAGACCAGCATGAAGGAAATCGACTATCCCAGGGATCAGGACTTCGCCACGACCCAGTACGCGGGCAAGGGCGGCGTGAAACTGGGCAGCGGCCTGCGCAAACTGCTCATCTCCTGGCAATTCGACACCTGGAAGCTGCTGGTATCGCGAGAAGTACAGACGGATTCCCGGGTGCTTTTTAATCGCAATATTCATCGCGCCGTACGGCGATTGGCGCCCTTCCTGAAATTCGACGACGACCCCTACATGGTAGTAGGCAAGGACGGCAAACTCTACTGGATGATGGACGCCTACACCACGTCCACGAAGTTCCCCTATAGCCGTCGCTTCGACCGCGCCATCTTCAATCGCCTGGGCGCCCAAAGGCGATTTCGCCGCGCGGCGAATATCAATTATATTCGCAATTCCGTAAAGATCGTCATCGACGCCTACAACGGCAACGCCTCGTTCTATTTGTTCGACGAGAAGGACCCGGTCATTCGCGCGTGGAAAACCTTCCTGCCCGGCCTGTTCAAGCCCATGAAGGAGATGCCGGAATTCTTGAAACCGCACCTGCGTTATCCCGTGTTTCAATTCATGGTGCAGGCCGGCGTCTACGCGAAATTCCACATGGAAAAAGCGGCCACCTTCTTTAACGACGAGGACCTCTGGGAAATCGCCACCGAACTATACTCGGGTTCGGCGCAGCAGGTCGAGCCCTACTACCTGGTGACGAAACTCCCCGGCGAAACCAAACCGGAGTACATTCTCATGTTGCCCTTCGTGCCGCGCGGCAAGGACAACCTCATTGCCTGGATGGCGGCGCGTTGCGATTACGGCCCCGGCAAAGACGGAGGCAAGTACGGCCAGATCATGCTGCTGGACTTTCCCCGTTCGCGCCAGTTCTACGGGCCCCAGCAGATCGAATCGCGCATTTCGCAGGACGCCGACATCAGTAAGGACCTGAAGCTCTGGAAGTCGGCTTCGTCCACGGTGATTCGCGGCAACCTGCTGGTGATCCCCATCGAGGACTCCGTGCTGTACGTGGAGCCCCTGTATCTACGTTCGCAGGCATCCAGCTCGACCATTCCCGAACTCAAGCGCGTCATCGTCGCCGATGCTCAATCGGTGGTCATGCGCGAAAGCCTTTCCGGCGCCCTCTCGGCTCTCACCAGGCAGAGCGTTCGCGTCGCGCCCGGGCTTGATCCGGGCCGGGGGGGACAACCGCGCGGACTGAACACGGTTGAGACGGCGCGCAATGCCCGGGCGGCCCTGCGTCGCGCGCGACGAGCGGCGGGAGACGGCCGCTGGGAGGAATTCGGTAAGGCCATGGCCGAACTGGAAAAACTCCTGGGTCAATTGAGCAAGTAAGCTCGCCCCTGGAAAGGCTTGAACAACCATGAGTTATAAAGTCGGCATCGGACAGGACAGCCATCGCTTCGTCGACGAAGGCGATTCCAAAAAACTGGTCCTGGGCGGCGTGGAATTCCCCGACGCGCCCGGGCTCAGCGGTAACAGCGACGCCGACGTGGTGCTCCATGCCATATGCAACGCTATCTCCGGCATCTCCTGCGTGCCGGTGCTGGGCCCCGTGACGGATCGCCTCTGCCGGGAGGAAGGCATCACCGACAGCGCGGTCTACGTAGGCGAAGCCTTAAAGACGCTGACGAATCATCGCCTCACCCACATTTCCATTACGCTGGAATGCAAGCGCCCGAAAATCCTGCCCCGCATGGAAGCCATGCGAAAGCGCATTTCCGAACTGCTGAATCTGGAGATGACGGACGTGGCCGTCACCGCGACAACGGGCGAAGGCCTGACGTCGTTCGGACGCGGCGAAGGCATTCAGGCGTTTGTCATGGCGACGGCGGTTGAGAGATAGAGGTCGCGGAATAGGGCACCGCGGAGAAATTTGGGTGGGCCGGGGCTTATTTGCCCGGCACGTTTCCGGGTTTCGTCATGTCTTATTGAGTAGTCCGCGACCTTCGCGTCTCCGCGGTAAATCCCCTCAAACCGGAACGATCTTAATTACCGGATCTTCGCTCTCGAAAATCGTCATAGCCGAAAACGAGATCTCCTGCCAGGACTTGCTCTTGTCGTACAGAACGAAGACGGACAGTCCGGATTCGCGGGCTTGATCCAGCAATTGCACCACCGGCGTAATCGTGGATGAATTCATGTACTGGAGTTGAGTAAAATCCAGCTCCAGTTTCTTGCCGGCATCCTTCACATGCTTGATGACTTTCTCGAAGAAAGGTCCCAGATACAGGGACGGATTGCGATCATTACTCTTCCCCTGCCAGGGCACCTTGACGGTATCCCCCGCGTCGACGGCCTTCAGCTTGAGCTGATTTTCGTTCAGTTCCTCGATTATCTCCATTCAGTTCCTCTATTTGTATGGCTGATGGCTCTGTTTTTGTGGAATATTCCCTTCGGTTCCCGGGCCGCTCACGAGGCCAGCGGGATTACGGCCTGAACCGTAATTTGCTCATTCTCATTCTCGGCGAAATCCAGTAATGCTTCGGCTTCGTAAGCCATGCGCGCCATGCCCAGACAACTCTCTTCCTCGGTCGAGCGCGCCGCCAGGTAGAGACGCTTCATGTAGGCCTCAAAGGGATTTTCAAATCCGCGAATCCATTGAATGGTTTCATCCAGGCGACGAACGTGCTCCCCGTATTCACCGGTCTTGACGCGATTCCTGACTTCGACGACAATCTTGTCCACGTCCGCCTTCAGACTGAACTTGACCGCTTCGCTGTCCCGGGGTCTGGCTTCCCCATACTTAATGGCGTTTTCAACGAGCTCCGTACTGACCATGGATATCTTGTCCGCCCGGGCTTCATCGTCCAGCGAACAATAAATAAAATTCCAAACCGCTTCCTGGATGTGCGACGTGTTCCGCCAATCCGCGTTCATATCCAGCGCGATGTTCAGGGTTTTATTAACATAATCACTTTTTATAGTTTTGAAAGGGGCTCGCATGATATTTCGCGCCGGTCCGGAGGGCTACCACCGGCGGCTGAGTATATTCGCCGCCATGTACTTGTCCATATAAAATCCAGGTATTCTACCGGGCGAGCATTACGTGGGAATTCTGCTTGCATCTTGACTAGTAACCGCATGGAATTTAAGTTTTCGCCCCAAATTCCGACGAATTAAGCACAGGCCCAGGGCCGGGAGGCATTCGTGAAACGTAGTTCATCCATACTCACCCGCGTAGTAATTCCGGGACTGTTCGTGCTCGCGGGGGGAACCTTCGTCTTCCAGGAACACATCCAGGCCCAATCCGCGAAGCAGCGAAAATTCCTGAAATACGGCATCCTGGATTATTCGAAAGGCGGGAAACGGCTGTGGAGTAATCCCAAAGAGAAACTGGGCTTCATGGTGAAGATGGTGAACCACCTGATTACTCCCGTACCCGACCGCTGCATCGACGAACTCCATCGCCGATTAAAGCGCGGTAAGCCGGGCGCGTTCATGAACACCGCGCCCCCGGGCAATTCCTCGAGCCCCTCGGCCTGCCAGGCCCCCGGAGGTGGCGGAAGCGGCATCGACGGTGAAGGCTCCTGCCACGAGGCCCTCAAGAGCTGCGGCAATTGTCACGTGCCCGCCAAGAACAATTGCGCCTACGACATTACCTATGATTCCGGCCGCGGCAAACCCGAAGTCCTGCGCTTCGCCACCATCGTGAGCACGGACGTAAATTCGCTGGTGGTTAACGTGGAGGGTCGAGGCAATCTCACTCTCGCTCACAATAAGATTTTCAAGAGCGTCTGGCTCAACGGCGAAGATCCCCTCTGGGTCTGGTGGGACTTTAAGAAGTTTTCCAATCGGGGCAAGATGGCGGCGAAGATGTTGAATTTATCTCAGAAACACCAGGTGGCTTGCACGAACTGCCACCTCCGCCACGGCGATTTTCGCCTGACTCCCGAGGGCGTGGAGTTCGCGAAGAGCGGCAAGGTCATCAAGAAAGTGCCGCTTTCCGCCATGCACTGAACGCCCCTCACAAAGCCGGAGCCCGACCGGGGATCCGGGGGGCTCACCGGCGGGGAATGAGCATTTGAATATCGCGGTCCAGGGCGATGTCCGTCAATTCCATTCGCCAGAGTCGAGGGTTCACGCACTTCCCGCGATATGAACCGGGCAAATGAGTCAGGCTTTCGCAAATGGGGCGCTTGAATCGCGCCAGCGCCGTAACTCGCCCGATGCTCCCGGACCAGGCGGCTCCCGTCCGCAGAATATATTCCACGTAAAGCCAGCGCGGGTCGTCGCCTTTCGCGTCGTAAGCGGGCGGAGTAAAATCGTAGGTATTGATCATTACATGGCGATCGCCTTGAACCCGTCCGGCGGACGCCGTATGCAGCGCCGTAAAGGCACGCCCATTGAATCGAAACTCGCGGCCGGGCCCGGCCTCCCGCCGCACAACCGGCAGCTCCCGGCCATTCCATCGCATGCGAAAATTACGCAGGCGATACCAATCCGTTTCGGGAAACGAGATTTTCTCGAAACCACGCATGGGACCCGCGAAGTAATAAGTTACGCGCACATGAAAATCGCCGTTCTCTTTTTCCGTCAGTTCGACGACCTCGGAGGTCATCCTGGGAACCAGGCGCTCGGGGGTCATGCAAGCGACGAACCAGCCGGCGACGCAGAGCAGCGCGGCGGCAAGCAGGATGCCGTGAGCACGGAGTCGGTTGCGCCCCGAACTTATCAGCGACATGCTTTGCGCGCGGCTTGCCTTTGCTCGCTGGAACCTCTCTCTGGTCGTTCCACGGGCTGAAGCTCGGCCATGCAGGTATCATTGTATTTCCTGCCGCGATAAACGGCGAGGACTTTCGCGCGCACGCCGATGATGCAGGCCGCTTCGAATTTCAAGGGAATCTGGCCCTCGTCCATGCCATAGCCTTCCCTGGTGCCCACATAATGACAAATGCGATCATCCCGGCGCTCCTGCTGTTTGCATTCCTTGTAATACGGGTTCGATGGATCCTCGGGACATTCGGAGGACGAATGGCCGCACAGTTTCGGGGAAATCCGACGACGAAACTTTTTCCTGCGACCATTGCGATACGTAATCGTGAACTCAATTTCCTTGATGCGATTGTTCGCGTAATACAGACGACGCGTTGCTCCGTAGCCGTTCATAACGTAGACGCCGTCCGCCACCCGGGGCGAAAAGCGAATCGACAAGCTCTCGCCGATGCCGCCCTTCTTGCCCGCGCACCAGGCCGTGGCCAGCTTGCCGTCGACCGCGCGCGCGGCGGAATAAAAATAGGCGGGTTTGTTCTTTTCTCGTAGAGTGGAAGTAGCCGAAGCGCGAATCTTCCGGGCGCCCCTGATAAAGTCAAAGTCGGGCATGCCGTCGGCCCATAACCAGGCTCCGGACACGGCCAGGGTCGTAATAAGACAAAACTGGATAAAACGACGCATGGCCGATTTTACGATGCTCCGCGCGGTATGTCAAGTCGTCGCGCACATTCGTTATCAGCCCTATTCGGCGGGCGAACGTAACTCAACGACAGGAGTTGTATACGCTGCTGGGAATGGGTCGGGGGCGACCGGTGCGACTATCCGACATCAAGGCGGTTTCGGCAATGCAGGTGTCATTGTATTTACGACCGCGATAGACGCTCAGTATTTTAACACGAACGCGCGTGACGCACGCGGGCTTGAAGCGAACCACCTGATTCATCTCGACCCCCACTCGACCACCGCCGGCTTGAAATGCACAAAGATGCCGACTGCGCTTTTCTTCTTGTTCGCATTTGCGCGTCTCTTCGTCGGAATCAAACTCGCATCGAAAGCGAGGACGATTGCACATATGACCGTTCAGACGAGCGCGAATTTTCCTTTGGCGGCCGTTGCGAAGGGTCAAGACAATTTCGACATCCTTGATGCGATTGTTCGCGTAGTAAAGACGGCGAGTGGCGCCGTAACCATTGAATATATGCAGGGCCTGGGTGGCCGTGGGCGTGACGCGCAGATCCAGAGTCTCCCCGATGCCGCCTTTTTTACCGGCGCACCAGGCCGTGGACATTTTCATATCCGCGGCGCGATGGGCGGCGTAGAAAGACCTGGACTTGCGCTTTTCCACCAGGGTCGAGCTGGCGCCGGCCTTTACGCGGTATTTTTCATACCCGGCGTCCTGCCTCGTGAATGTAAAATCGGGAGCCACATCCGCCTGCAGTAAAAACAACGGCAGGGATGTAATCGTGATGAAAAACAGTGAGCGGCCCATGGCCGATTCCATGACGCCGCCCGGGACTTGTCAACTCTTCCATCGCCGGCGCGAATTGCACCGGCCGGAGTGCGCGAGGAACGGCTTACCAGTTCCCGTTCAGCTTCCAACTGTAGGATTGAAAATCATATTGGATGCGCTCTTTCACCGGACGAATTTCCGCGGCGATGTTCTCATCCAGGAAAGGGAGCGCGTAGTTGGCCAGGGACTTGAAATGGGAATCGAAGTCCTTGCGATACCAATCCATGATGCTTGAAAAGGCGATTTTCTTTTCGGCTTTGTTCCAGCGAAAGTTGCCGGGCTGACGAAAGAAGTGACGGGTCTGGTCTCGTAGTTGAGCCATGAGTTGCTTGCCGTTGAAGGCTTCATTGCGCAATTTCGGGCAGGACATGGCGGCGCAGACCAGCGCGAAGTGAATCATGGGCTCGCCGTATTTGGGTCGAATCCATCTTTGTTCGATATCATTCAGGGTGTAGAGCTTCCCGCCGATATTCCATTCCTTCGTATCCCAGGGCTTGGAGATGTCCTTGATGGACTTGATGCCCGGGTTATTGATGATGAGCTTGAGGGTGAAG
>CAZGYS010000142.1:0-12287 GCA_964530305.1 uncultured Leptospiraceae bacterium | reverse complement strand
AGATGGACGCGGTAAAGTCGGTCACGCCGGAAGCGGAAAGCGCCGGGAGGCTCGCGTAGTCCGCGACGCCGTCGAATACCAGGTGACGCATGGCGCTTTCGCGAGCATAGATTTTACCGAAGCCCAGGGTTTCGCCCGGAGTTTGATCCGCTTCGCTGAGGGAGAGGGCGCCGTCGATGGTAAGTTTCGAATTGGGCGCGGTGGCGCCGATGGCTACGTCGCCGCCGGTATAAGTGATGCCGCCGGGGGCGGGTTCCCAGGCGATGTCGCCCACCTGCTTGATCTTCATGATCCAGACGACGGACATGTTGACGGGACGCGTTTCGGAATCGACGCGCGGGGTGCCGTGGCTGCCGTCGTCAATGGGCGAACCGGTTCTGTCCGTGGTGTTCTTGAGGGCATTGCCGCCGGGAGTTTCTCCGTTACCCCCGGGGTCGGCGATGAAGTAGCGACCGTCCGACTTGGACGGATCCGTTCCATGGTGATGTCCTTGAAACGCATCATCCTGAAAATCGCCGGAAGTCGTATCGCCGCGAAGGAAGGAACCCTTGCTGTTCCAGCTTTCCTTCGGATTGTTCAGATTCGGAATGACCTGACCGTGATAGGGCGAATCAATATCGTCCAGCGTCTGTCCGTTACACTCGGTCCAA
The DNA here is from genome assembly GCA_964530305.1 of uncultured Leptospiraceae bacterium. Classification (GTDB taxonomy): domain Bacteria; phylum Spirochaetota; class Leptospiria; order Leptospirales; family Leptonemataceae; genus CAZGYS01. The sequence goes on along the minus strand of CAZGYS010000142.1, from coordinate 11,637 downwards.
CCCTCGGGAATGGCGGGCGTCCCGCCCAGCGACTTGTGCCAGGCGATGATCGTTCCGATGGGCGTGGAATCGCCTCCGCCCGCTTTCGCCGCCGTGGTTTGCAGGCTGCCGTCGGGAAAAACGATTCCATCCACTCCCGCGGTTCCCGCGACGTGTAGTTTGCCCAGCGGATCGTCCGTGCCGACGCCCACATTACCCGTGAGATTCTGGGCAAAAAGGATCGGCGAACCACTGACGGGGTTCGGTTCCTCCGCGGAAAGAGTGGTGTTCAAGGCGACGGGCGCCGCCTTATGGATAAATTCGCGGCCGGGATGCTCGCCTCCTACCAGCAAGCTTTCGTTGGCGTACATGTCGGCCACTTCTTGATCCGAAAGAGCACGACTGAAGAGACGGACCTGGTCGATATCGCCGGTAAAGAAATTGCCGGCATTGCCGCGGTAGCCTATGTGCAGGGCGCGCGAGGCGACGTCGCTTACCGGCGTCGGTGAGCCGGACGTATCGAAAGTTCCGTCCTCGCGCACGCCGTTGATGTAAACGCGAATTTGATCGGCCGCGATGCCGCCGTCCCAGGTGCCTACAATGTGAACCCAGTCACCGGTATTGGCCGTACTGATGCTGTTTCTTCGCGCGAACGTTCCAACGGCGTTGTGGCTGGCGACTTCCACGATGCCCGATGCAACTTGCACAACGAGTTCGTCGTTAAGGGAGTCGCGATGAAGCGAGAATACGCTCTGGGTGGCGGTGCTGCTCGTTTTGATCCAGGCCGAAAACGAAGCACGAGTGTCGAAGCCCCAGTTGCGTCCCAGAACATTGGAGCTCTGGGAGCCATTGTAGGCGCCGCCGTTTCCGCGGTATCCCGTAGTCCAGGAACCACTGAAAGTGAGGGGAATGCCGTTGCCGGAGGAGTCGGCCACGCTGGTGCCGCTGCCTTCTTCGTAATCGTAGGCGACGACCAGATCGTCCAGGACTTGAATGAACGTCGTTTCCTCCGAGGCGACGGAGTTCGCGTCGGGGCGCCCGTACTGCAGGTAGACGCGCCGTGTTTCGCCGGCGGGAATCGCGGGTACGCGAACCCACAGGTCCGTGGTCGGCGTATTCATACCGCTCTCAATGAAGTGCGGCAGAACGGTCTTCCCGTCGAAGTCCACGAACAGAATGTCGCCGCCGTCGAAGCGCATTTTGCCGTCGGCAACGATTGCGGCCGTGTCGATGGTGATCGCAATCTGATGATCCGCCAGCCCGACGCTGTCGGTATTCTCCAGATCGATCGCCATGCGATACACGCGCCCCTGAACGCCCTGGAGCGTCGTTTGCCCGTCGACGCGCAGGGGCGTGTCGAATTGGTCCTCGGCCGAGATGTGCACTTTCGCGTTGGCGGTCTTCGCGCCCACGCCGACCTTACCGTCGTCGAAGTAAATGTCCTCGCCGCTTTCGCGCCACAGGCCGCGGTCGCGATCGGTTTCGCGGACTTTCATGATCCATACGACGGACATGTTGACGGGGTGGGTCTCATCGCCGAAGCGCGGCGAACCATTTGAGCCGGCGACGGCGTCGGTAGTATTCCGGTTCGTCGAACCGAACCATACATTGGAGCCCGGGCCCGATGGTGCCTGAACATCGGCGATAGACGTGGGGACTCCCGGAGTTCCGTGCAGGTGACCCTGGAACGCATCGTCCTGGAAATCACCGGATTGCGTATCGCCGCGAAGAAACGAACCCTTCGTATTCCAGGCCTCTTTGGGATTGTTCAAGTCGGGAATAACTTGTCCATTGTACGGCGAAGTCGGATCGTCAAGAGTCTGGCCGTTACACTCGACCCAGCCATCGGGAATGGCCGGCGTATTGGTAAACGACTTGTGCCAGGCCATGATGGTTCCCACGGGAACTTGATTGCCCGAACCACCCGTTCTGTAGGAATCGCCTCCGCCCGCGAGCGCCGTAACGTTTCCGAAGCCGTCCTTGAAGTAGAGGGAGCCGACTGTTTCCGGAGTGATCGTCGCGCCGTTTTGAATCGTCGCGTGGAAATTATTTCCGGAAACATCGTCCAGTTGTCCCGGTGTCGTGCTTTGGGACATGGGATAAAAAGCCAGCAATGACGACGCGAAACCGGTGGTCACGTCGCTACCGCGTCCGCCATTGTGCAACGCGGCGATTTCGTCCGTGGAAAGCGCGCGTTCCCATAACCCCAGGTCGTCGAGGTCGCCGTTGAACCAGTAGTCATTGCTGGCAACCACGGAGAAGGTTCCCATGCGCCAGGCATGATCCCAGTCCTCAAGATCCGTTTTGGGTGCCGTGCCGCCGGGTTCGTCGCTAATCAAACGACCGTCCCAGTATGCGCGCAGGGTCGATCCTTCGCGTACGATGGCCGTGTGATGCCACTCGCCGATGACATTACCGACGTCCAGTTGGAACTGTGAGGACCCTCCCGACGGCCAACCGTTCGAGTGAGCGATGACGGAGGTGCCGTTGGCGCCATTGTCGAGAATCACCGTCGGTGAGCCGAGTATTTCGAAACCGTCGCCGCGCATATCCAGGATGTAATTGCGGTTGTTCGCACCCGGGTTTTCCTTGCGCATGCGGAACCAGATGGCCACGGTATAGTCGGCCACGGCGGAGTTGCCCAGCGCCGGCATGGAAACGTACTGATCCACGCCGTTCAGAGTTAGATGCGAAAGATCATTTTCGCGGACGTAGATTTTGCCGAAGTCGTCGGTCGTGTCGGGTTCCAGGATTTTTTCTTCCAGCGAAATCGCGCCGGAAACCGTTAACTGCTCGTCCGCGATGGCCGTACCGACGCTGACTTTACCTTCGTCGTAGCGAATGCCCTGGGGACCGATGCTCCACAGACCGGATTGCCCGGCTACCTGTTTCACTTTCATTATCCAAACTACGGACATGTTGATTGGACGGGTTTCGTCCGCGGTCCGCGGGTCGCCGTTCACTTGATCGGTTATGGGATCAAGGATGTTTCCGGGTCCGCTTCCCAGGGCCGGTGGTTGGATCAGGGCGGCGCCGCTCGACGAGGTGTTGTCCAGGTGATTGCCGTAGCTGTTGGCGTGGCGGTGACCCTGGAAGGCGTCTTCCTGCAGGGTTCCCGAAGTCGTGCCGCCGCGCAGGAAACGTTCATCGCCGTTGAGGTTGGGAATGACCTGACCGTCAAAGGGTGAATCATCATCGTCCAGCACCTGCCCGTTACATTCAACCCAACCGTCGGGTATGGCGGGGGTGCCGCTCAAGTTTTTGTGCCAGGCGATGATGGTTCCCAGGGGCGTGGAATCGCCTCCGCCGCCGGGTCCGCCCGCGGTGGTTTGGATCGTTCCGTCGGGAAACATGATGCCGTCGACGCCGGCTTCGCCCGCGATGTGTAGTTTCGCGCCGGGTTCGTCCGTACCGATACCGATGTTACCCGTCAGGTTTTGCGCGAAGAGCACCGGCGATCCGCTGACGGGATTGGGTTCCTCCGCCTGCAGGGTGATGGTGGGAGCAACCGGCAGCAGGCGATGAACCAGCTCTTTCCCCGGCATGGCCGGCGAAAAAGTACTGTCGTTGGCGTAAAGATCCGCGACTTCCTGATCGGTAAGAGCTCGATCGTAGAGGCGAATGACGTCGATTTCGCCCCTGAAAAATTCGGGTGCTCGGTCCGGGCGAACGCCCACATGGAAGCGGCGAGGATTCGCGTCGCTGATGGGGAAAGGATTGTTGGAAAGAGTTATGGCGCCTTGCTCGCGTACGCCGTTTACATACAGGCGATACTCGGAAGCATCCGCGGGCCCGTCGATGATACCCACGACGTGAGACCATTGACCGGCCGGAGTGGACGAAGTACTCGTGCGCGCGGCGAATTGGCCGCCGTTGTTGTGGTTGGCGATGCTGACTTGCCCGTCTCCCCCGGAGAGGATGAACTCGTCGTTGACGGTGCCGTTTTGCAGGGTGGCAATGGTGGCGCCGAAGCCCGGGGTGGGCTTAATCCAGGCGCTGATGGTGCCGCTGGTGGAGAAGCCCCAGGTCTTCGCCGTCAGGCCGTCGACGCCCGCGTTGCTCGTTACCGAGATGCCGTCGCCGCGATAGCCGGGTGCCCTGGCGCCGGCAACATTGCCGTCGTATCCGTTGCCGGACGCGTCCACGGCGGTGTTGCCCGAACTTTCGTCCAGGTTCCAGGCCACGGCCGTGCCGTCCACAATGCGCAGGAAGGTCGCCTCCGCGGAAGCGATGTCCGCGGCGTCGCTCTTGCCGTATTGCATGAATACTTGGCGCGTTTCGCCCGCCGGGATACTCGGTACGCGAACCCAGACTTTCGTCGAGGCCGTATTCATGTCGCGCTCGATAAAGTGGGGCAATAGTGTTTTGCCGTCTTCGTCCGTGAAAAGGATATCGGCACCATCGAAACGCATTTTGCCGGCCGCAACCAGCGTGGCCGTGTCCAGGAGGAAAGGAATCTGCTGGTCGATCAGATCATTGGTATCCGTATTCTCCAGGGTGATAGGCGCACGATACAAACGCCCCTGGACGCCCTGCATGGTCACTTTCGCGTCTACGCGAAGAGGCGCCTCCTCAAGGTCGTTGGAGGAAACATGCAGCTTCGTGTTGGCGGTCTTCGCGCCCACGCCGACGCGACCATCGTCAAAGTAGATGTCCTCTCCACTTTCGCGCCACAGTCCGCGATCTCTGTCCGTTTCGCGGATTTTCATGATCCAGACGACGGACATGTTGATGGGACGGGTTTCAGAGCCGCCGGAGTTGAAGGTGAACGTATTATGGGCGTTCGCGGTATTCTCGTAAATGGAGACCTGGCCGTATTGAGTGCCGACGAATACCAGGCCGTTATTGATGAAGCTGAGATTATCAAAGCCCTGGCGGTGCAGAGTGGTTTCGCGGTGATTGTGGCTACGAAATTCATCGGCCTGGAAGGTGCCCGACGTATCGCTTCCCCGCAAGAAGCGACCATCGCCGTTTAGATTCGGGATGGCTTGCCCATGATAGGGCGATGCCGGGTCATCCAGGGTCTGGCCGTTACATTCGACCCACCCGTCCGGGATCACGGGCGTATTAGGTTGGTCCTTGTGCCAGGCCATGATGGTTCCCAGGGGAACCTGATTACCCGAGCCGCCCGTTCTGTAGGAATCGCCGCCGCCCGCGAGAGAAGTTACATTGCCGAAACCGTCCTTGAAGTAGAGCGAACCCACGCGCTCCGGGATAATGGTTCCGCCGTTTTCGATCGTGCCGTGAAAATTATTACCGGAGACGTCGTCCAACTGGTTCGGTGTCGCGCTCTGCGACATGGGATAAAAGGCCAGCAAGGAAGACGCGAAACCCGTGGTGACGTCGCTGCCGCGCCCACCATTGTGAAGCGTAGCCATCTCGTCTTCGCTGAGAGCTCGCGTCCATACGCCGAAATCATCCATTAAACCGGGCCAGGGAAACCACAAAGCGTTGCCGGTATTTGAACGTTGCGCGATGCGCCAGGGTTTATCCAGGGGAAAGGGCTCCGAGCTGTAGCTACCCGAGTCCGGACTATTGCTCAACAGGCGGCCATCGAAATACATGTTGATGTCGGCGCCTTCACGAGTAATGCCTACATGATGCCATTCGCCGATGGGATTGCCTACCGAGATTTTTGTTATAGCACCACTCGTGGGCGATGCCATACTCAGGAAGAGTACATGGTCCCCGTTGCCCGTTGCCTGCAAAATTAATTCGATTGAGGGGCCGTTGGAACCCACTTCGCGCGTATCGAAAATCCAGGAGTGGTCGTCCACCGCGCGAGGGGCCGGCTTCATATGGACCCAGGTGGCGAAAGTGAAATCGCCCAGAGCGGGAACACCGAGCGAAGGCATGCTGGCAAACTGATCCGTTCCGTTCAAACTTAAATGCGAAAGATCATTTTCGCGCACGTAAATCTTGCCGAAGTCGTCGCTGGTCTCGGGTTCGAGAACTTTTTCTTCCAGCGATATCGCCCCGGTAACGGTCAGCTGTTCGTCGGCGACGTCGGTGCCCACGCTGACCTTGCCGGCATTGTAGTGGATGCCTTCGCTGCCCGGCGTCCACAGGCCTGATTCGCCCGTTTCCTTAACTTTCATGATCCATACGACGGACATGTTTACCGGACGCGTCTCCGTGCTGACACGAGGGATGCCGTTCACGCCGTCGGATACGGGAGTGCCGGTCGTTGTGCCGGAGCCGACGCCGCCGAAGGAAAATCCGCCCGAGCCACCGAGATTGGAGACCCCGGTACCCGTCGCAAAGTATTCGAACAGACCTCCCGGTTCACGCAGGTGATAGTGACCCTGCATGGCGTCGTCTTCGATTTCGCCCGAAGTCGAACCACCCCGCAGAAAGGAGCCTTTCGCGTTCTGGGGAAACAGAGCACCGTTTAAGTTAGGTATGACGAGCCCGTCATAGGGCGATTCGCCGTCGTTCAGGACCTGACCGTTACATTCGACCCAGCCGTCGGGAATCGCCGGGCTGCCGCCGAAATCCCTGTGCCAGGCCATGATGGTTCCCAGCGGAAGGGGTTCGCCGCCGCTTCCGCCGGGACCGCCGGCCGTGGTTTGAACGGTTCCGTCCGGGAACTTAATGCCGCCCGTTCGCGTCTCGATGACGCCGTCTACCGTGAGCTTTTCGCTCGGCATGTCCGTGCCGATACCGATGTTGCCCGAAGTTTCCTGGGCAAACAAAATGGGTGCTTCGTCCGCCGGGTTAGCTTCTTCCGGTTGCGCGGTGATTACGGGCTCAATGGCCGCGAAGCGACGCACGAGTTCCATGCCGGGCAGCGCGAGAGTAACATAACCCTTGTTCGCGTGAATGTCCGCGATTTCGGCCGCGGCAAGCGCGCGCGTATAGACGCGCATGTCCGACATCTGGCCGTCGAAGAAGCCGCCGATGCCGCCGTCCGCGCCCAGAACATTGGTATTGGTTGTGCCCCCCGAAGGAGCCGAGGCGGTTGCGGTCGCGGGATCCAGCAGGACGCCGTCGAGATAAACTTCATAACTCGTAGCCAGGTTTTTATCGCCGCCATTGTAGACGGCGGCGAAATGATGCCAGCCATTGAGCAGCGTACTCAGGTCCAAAGGCAGGGGATGATGATCGCTGCCGCGAAACGTAACGTCGAGGCCCTCGGGCAATGTAGGCGCTCCCCAGAAGGTCATGATGAACTGGGAATCTTGCGTAAGATTTATGGCGCCGATATTCGTATTCGCCGCGAAGGACTCGGGGCGAAACCATACGGAAGCGGTGAAGGGCGTCGTGCCGTTGCCGACGTAGCCGCCGGCCGGCATGGTGACGAAGGTGCCGCTGCCGTCGAAATCAAGGGCTTGACCGTACTGCCCGGCCGTCCAGGCCGTCGTTCCCTGAATCGTGCCGTTCAGACCATTGCCCGAGTAATCATTTACCGCGCTGCCGGTGCCCTCATTGAGTTCATAGGCGATTTGCACGTCGGGCACTTCGCGCACGAAGGTAGCCGCGCTGGACGATTGTGATACGGCGTCGTTATTGCCGTGGAGCATGTAGATGAGCGTATTCGCCGCGGCGGCGATTTGGGGTACGCGAACCCAGATGCGAGTGGCGGCCGTATTGATGTCGGACTCAATCCAGAACGGCAGGAGCGTTCCCGTGGTGTCTTCGAATAAGATGTCTCCGCCGTCGGACTGCATGCGGCCCGCGGCGATGGGGGTGGCCGTATCAATGGTAATCAGCAGTTGATGATCGTTTAGCGTCGTCGCGCCGGCATTGGTGTGATCCAGATCGAGCGGTACACGAAACAGGCGCGGCGAACCCCCGGTCGAAGGTCCATCCACGCGAAGCGGCGATTTCGTGGGATCCGTCGTGCGCATACGCACGGGAGCCTCAATTTCCAGGGAGCCCGACGTGTGATTGCTCTGAAGGGTTCCGTGAATAATTACGCGATCTATGTCGTCGTCTCCCAGTAGAACGTCGCCGGCCTGTTGTTGGGCGTCGCGAGCTACAATATCTCCGCGCACGGTGAAATTACCCTGAACTTCGAGATCGCCGGTGATAGTGTCGCCCGCGCGATTTACCTTCGCGTCCGCCAGCGCGTCCAACGCCTCTTGCACATTGGTCGCGGTCGCCACGGAAGGGTCGATCGAAGTCGGCGCATACTGAATGCCGGAGGCGACGCCGCTGCCCGCGCCGAAGACGACGTAGAGCGCGGTTTCGTTGTCTGAATCATCCAGCAAGACGGCGCGTATGCTTTGTCCCGCGTCGGCGTTCGCCAGGGTCCAGTATACGCGGGCGATACCTTCGCTGTCGGATTTAATATCCAGGGTGGTACCGGACGTGCCGCCCGGCGCGTCCGCAATACTCCCGGTGCCGCTCGTGACGGTGAAACGTACGTTGACGTCGGAAACCGGATTGGCTCCCCGGGTGACGCGTACCTCCAGGGGCCGGTCCAGAATTTGACCGGGAACGGAAAGCTGGCCGTCCCCGCCGACATAGATCAGTTCTTCGTCGGTGAGGCCGGGGAAAATCTCGCGCGCGTCCGCTATGAGGGACCAGGCACCGCCCGTTAAGTTAACGAAAGCCAGTCGCGCGTAATAGAAATAGGTTCCATGAGGAACATGGGCAATGTTGCCGTTGTTGTCGCAAGGCCATTCGATATTGTTGTTGTCCGCGCGAGCCGGCAGCATCCAGTAGTCGCCGGTGCGAAATTCGCGCGCGGAGGCGGCGTCGTCGAAAAGAACTTCAATCCCGTTTTCCAGTTCAACCCAGGTTTCGCCGCCGGCCCCGTCGGGTACCACCGGGGGACCGGACAACTCGACATTGTCCCATCGACGAACCTTGCGAACGCCCCGGGAAAATTCATTGATATCGAGCGTACCCGCTGAACCGGTGAAGTGACGAATATTGTCCGGGTTAAGGGTAATGCGACGCCCTTCAACGCGCAGGACCTGGGCCAGGGTTCCGGCGATGCCCTCCAGTTCCATGCCTTCGTCGCTTAGCTCGACCCATTGACCGGGTTGAAAATTAAGGACATTGTCATTGCCGGTGCTGCGCAGCGTCAGAGTATCGCCGTCCTGCTCCAGCCATTCGGTTACCAGGGAGCCGTTGTCCCGGGACCACTTGTAGGTGGCCGTCCCCGCCGTCCCGCCGTCGTGAATTTCTACGCGATAGAGAAGGTTGTCGAGACCGGTGTAGCCGCCCCTGGCTCCCACGGCGCAGGGATCGCTCTGAGCGTCGTCGGCCTGCGTGCGAGCCGACATCCGCCCCGGATTGCGCGAAACGACGGTATTCCAGACGGCGGGCACGGTGCGCGAATCGATTTCGGTTTCACTTACGGGCGCCAGGAGAATCTGGCGAATGACCTTCATGCGCGTCGTCGTGTCGGGACCTCCGAGCGCTGTTTCGCGAATCTCCGGGTCTTCCAGGGCGGTCACGGCCCGTTCATGCACTTTTAAATAGACTAGATAGTTACCGTCGTTCGTGGGAAGGGATACTCCGGGCAGGTCCGGTTGCGTGGAAACGTTGAATTCGATTTCGTTTCGCGCGAGCACGCCGTCGACATAAAAACGCCCGGCGGAAACGGTCAGATCCAGGGAGTCGCCCGAGGGCGAAATTTGGAATCCCGAGTCATTGGCGGGAGCGCCGATGGGGCCCATGGAGTCGACGAAGCGCAGGCGCGCGTCCTGATGAAAGATGTCGGCCTGCTCGTTCCAGTCGGCGTCGAGATCCACGCGGCCTTGTTGTCGTCTAACTGATGAATAATATTTATTGGAGCGAAATGTATTGCGTGAAATATCCGTTCTCATCCTGATTTACCGTCCCGTCTCGCGCGAAGTGAACTTTCCGCGGGTATTCGTGAAAAATTTGTCGGAACGGAGGGTAAGGATTACAGAAGGTACGTAAAATCATTTATTAAGCGCGAAGTGATTAAAATTCGAATTATGTTCAACGGCTTGAGTAATCTTAAGAAAAAAATGGCCCTCCGCCGCCGATATCGACGGAGGGCCGAGTCTACCGCGCTCAATGTATCCATGTAGAACCGGGAGTTCTGTATCGAATAAGCTTAATCAGGGCGATGAAGGCCATCGCACGGTATGGGGATCGTTCGCGTTCGCGGTGATGTCGCGCAGAGCCTGGCGATAACTCATCCACAGTTCGCGGCGGCCGGCTTCCAGGGGGAAATCCGGCAGCGCGTATTTGTCGCTTTGCCTTAACAGCTCGTTTCTTTTTTCTCGAATGGCTTTCCATGAGTCTCCTTGCAATCTCAACGCGCGAGCATGTTCGTCGCCTTGCAGGTGAAATTCGTTTTCCGATATCCGTGTTACTAGAATTTCATCCTCGGTAAAATTTTGTTCGCGCAGGTTATCCAGCTGATCCAGATGTTCCCGCTTCAGTTCGACGACCCGCGCGGGCGTGGGCGGTTTTACGGGCCCTCCCCGTGAGTCCCTGGGCAGGGTGGCCTCCCAGGCCCGAAGAGCCGCCACGTCCGCGAAGCCCCGGGCAAGGGCTTCGCAGAGTAGCGCGTTCTCCAGGTGGTGAAGCAGCCGTGAGTCGCGTACGACGGCGAACATGTCAGGCCGCCCTGTCGTTGCGTTTCGTCACCATGATCCAGGCATGGACCGTGGAGTGTGTTTGCAACGTACCGTTTTCCACCGCGAAGCGGAAGACGTCGCCTTTCTTGAAAGGCAGGGTGGCGATTTCGCCCAGGTTCGCGTGGGCCGACGAAACATTCGACGCGTAGAAGAAGTGTAGTCGTTCTCCGTTTACTTCCAGGAACAGATTTCCGGACACCGAAACCTGCGCGATGGCATGAACGTTCACCTGGTAAACACCGGTTTCTTTTACAACGAATTGCCCGGTGGCGGCATTGTAGATGATGCCCTTCATGCCGAAGCCGGTCGTATCGATGTTGTTGCTGTTGGCGATTTCGCCGCGCAGAACATTGGCGTTGAACGGGGTTCCATTGCCCGCGATGGTCGCCGCGTCGTTCTTGCCGATGTGCGTCCAGTTTGTCAGCCAGGGTAGTCGCGCTTTCGCGTCCAGAAGTTCGCCCGGGCGATTTTCTCCACGTTCGACGATGAGCAGTCCATCATTGCTGATGCCGTCTCCACCCCCGGTTAGTTCCAGAAGATAGGGCGTCTCATGGTCGCGGTAGTGATCCACGCGATGCACGGGTGAAATTACGTCCACTGCATTGACGTAGTGATGGGTCGGTACCTCGGTCGTCGCTTCCACTTCCAGGACGTGCTCTCCCAGCGGAATGTTCAGCAGCGAGATGATCGACGCTCTTTCACCGCTCTTCGAAGCAGTATAGGCGCCCGTCGCGTCCACCAGGGAACCGGTGGTAACCGAATTGGTGAAGGCCGACAGGTCGCTCGAACCATCAATACGAATCGTGAAATCGTCCACGTCCGAAATGTCCGGGAAGCGAATGTTCAGGCCGGAGCCGTAGAACGGCAGACGGTATCGCGCCGTGCGCGCTTGAGCGCCGGTCCACAGCAATAGACCGCCCACTTCCGCCGGCCGCGGCGAAGGATCGATGACCCAGCTGGTTGCCGCGACGGTGTCGTCGAACCAGAAGTCGCGCGTGGCGTGACGGCGATTCGCGCCGTTTGCGATGGACGTGCCGCCCGACTCGGTGGCCTGAACCACGTCCGCTATCAGCATGTAGTCGCCCAGAAC
>CAZGYS010000141.1:3750-12310 GCA_964530305.1 uncultured Leptospiraceae bacterium | reverse complement strand
CCATGGGCCGAGCCCTCCTGTCTTCATGGATAATTTGAGCCCGGAAAATCGCGCCCGACGCGGCGCCCTGCTGGTTACCATCACCGGTATCCTCACGGCCCTGCTCTTCGTCATCATGGTCATCTACGCGGGTTCCAATCCGAAGCCCTACACGCACCCCAATCAGCCGGGTTTCAACCAGGCCATGATCTGGCTGGAACTGGCGGCGGACTTGGGCGAAGTGAACTTGATTCTCGGGCCTCCCGACGACGCCCGGGGCAAGGCGATTCGCGGCGCGCTGGATCGGGCCAATTACGTGGATTTCGCGTTCATGATCGCCTATTCGGCGCTGATGTTCTGCCTGTTTATTTTCACGCATATCTTGTGTCGCAACGCGGGCCGGGGCCTGCTGGGCGCCACGGGCGCTCTGAAGCTGGGCATGCTGCTGGCCCTGATCATGTACGTAGGCGATGTGGCCGAAACCATTCTGCTGCTCATTGTGACGGGGCCGCCGGACCAGATCGGCGCCGATATCGTGCTGTATTTGAACATTGCCACGCGCGTGAAATGGGCGGCGATATTTATCGCATCGCTCATGCTGGGCGCGGGCTACGCGGCCTACTTTCGTTTTTCGGCGGGCACGATCATTGCGCTGGCATTCAGCATTTGCGGCATGCTGGGTATGATGGGTATTATCGTTCAAAGCGCGCGCCCGCTGGTGGAAGCGGCTTCCGGACTGCTGGCCGTAGCCTGGTTCGCGAGCCTGGCGCACGCGGTCTTCGTCCTGGTGCGCAAGCCGGAGGAGTAGGCGCGGCTCCGCCATTTTACGCCGCCTGCTCGTTTAACTCCATAACAACTTGACAACGCGGCCCCATGGAAAATAAACGATCTCTCTGAGCGCTGCCTTAGCTCAGTTGGTAGAGCAGCTGATTTGTAATCAGCAGGTCGTGGGTTCGATCCCTACAGGCAGCAAGTAAGCAATCGGGTAGATGGCCGAGTGGTTAAAGGCAACAGACTGTAAATCTGTCGACGTGAGTCTACGAAGGTTCGAATCCTTCTCTGCCCAGATTTCCTCCCTTACGGAACTATTATATGAGTCCTCGCTTAATACGAGTTCTCGTTTGGGATTCCCCCTTTTCACCCCGCGAGGGGTTTCCACCGGCCGGTTCAGCAGGCATTTGGCCCTGTAATGATTTAGTGATCATCCCGCTCACCGCTTGACGAATCGGCCGTAATGCCGGCCGGATGGTCCGGGCCCGGATTTTTTTAGCCTTTGTGAGAATTTACGCGGAATTTTTGGGAAGTTTATGCGTCTAATCCTGTAGGAAAGGTGCGCATGGGGGCGGACTCGAATCGGCCGGAATAGCCCGTTCAAACTCGAACAGGGCGGTTGAATTTTTTACAATTCCACCATTATTTCATTTTGCCGTGAGGCGGACGGTTTTTTTCTTGTTCCTGTTGCGTATTGAGGCTATAATCAAAAGAAGGTATATTTGACCGCTCCTGAGCCGGAAATTACGGACCGACGGGGAGTGTGCGCGCAGCGATTTAGAACACGGTTCGTGATTGTCGGAATACCGGCAGTTGACAGCATCAAGAGGAAAGCATTATGAAAAACATACGAGTGTCCACTATCTTAACCGTATCCATTCTGACCCTGGCTCTCGCCGGTATCGGTTGCGGTGGAGAGAAGAAACAAGCAGCGGCTCCGGCCTCCATGCTGGTTCTGTTTTCCAGCGGAACGGTGAAGGTCGTTCGCGGAGCCCAGAACATCGGCGCCAAAGCCGGCATGCTGGTTCAGGAAAAAGATCTCATTGAAACCGGAAAAGACGGTTCCATCGACCTCCAGACCCGCACGGGTAACGCAATCCGCGTTCGCGGAAATACGACCGTAACGGTTAAGGAACTTGCCGGCACGGACGGCAAGAACAACGAATTCGCCGTTAGAAAAGGCTCGCTCATGGCTAAAGTCAAGCGTCGTGGTCCCGGCGAAAACTTCAAGATTACCACTCCGACCGCAATCGCTGGTGTGCGCGGAACCTCTTTCTCCGTCAGCGTAAGCGAAGACGGCACGAAGCCCACCGTTCGCGTTATCGACGGTAAAGTCGCCATGGCTTCCCAGAAAGATCAAAACAAGGAAGTGGTTCTGGCCGAGAAAACCCAGGGTAGCCTGGCTTCCAACGGCGCTGCTCCGGCTTCCAAGAAGATTCGCCTTTCTCCCCAGGAAATTCTGGATAAGGAAACCCTGGTAACCGTTGATGAAAAAACCTTCGATAACATCGTAGACAATCCCGATGCAAGCGATTCCGCTTTGAGCGAACTGGACAAACTGCGTGAGTCTAAAGAAGGCGCGGCTCTCAAGCAACTGCAAAAGAAATTCGCTATTGCCAAGCTCAACACCGAGCAAGAGCTCAAGCAGTTCTACAACAAAGTCGTAACGGTAACCCTGAAAGACAACACCACCTACAATGGCGCGGTACTCAGCCGCACGGACAAGCTGGTGATTATCCACACGACCAACGGCTTCAAGCAAATTCAGCGCAGCCAGATCAAGTCCATCAAGTAAGTTTATCGAAGGCACCGCCTCGATAATTGATGTTTCTTGATAGACGCCGCCTCTTGTTTTCGAACAGGGGCGGCGCTTCTATTTTCAGCATACCCTTCATGAAGCATAAACGGTTCGCCCCCGCTCTATTTCTATTCCTGGCCCTGCTCCTTCCGACCGCGGGAATTCAATCCGAACTCCACGCTCAGTCGACCTTTCGCCCGGGCCCGCTACGAAGCATGAGCGACTATAATCGCGCTTTCGCGCGACTCTATCGCGTCTACCGGGGTAAGTTCGGACGCTTCCGATTCTATCCCAACAATGCCGCGGTACGGGCGGCCGAAACGGAAACTTTCCTCACCCGGGGTCGCAATGAGTTTCGCGCATGGCGCGCCTCCAAGGCGGAGTTGAAGGGCTTCTTCGACGCCCTGGCCGTTACCGAGCGCAATTTTCTACGCCGGGCATTCGCCAATGCCCGAGCCCGTGATAAACGCAGCGGCGGCTTCAAGAACGTCTCCGACTTTCTGACCCGGGATCGGCGTCGTGCCGCCCTGCGTAAGCGTCAGGTGGCGTCCATCCAGAGACTGCTGAACCGAACGGACAGCCGCTTGAATAAACGCTTCCGCTATCAATTTCACCTGAAGCTGGATCAGGAACTGAAAAACTTGCGCGAACGGGGCGCCGACAGCGTCGCCGCGCAAGCCCGCAAGCGGGAAGTAAACACCCTGATTGATCGCCTTTATAACGAGAGTACGCGCGGCATGGTTCGCCGTCGGCGATACATGCGCCACATGACCGCCTGGTTTTTCGATCGCATCAAGCCGAAGCCCGTGGTGGTTAAGAAGAAAGAGCCGGTCGTGGTGAAAAAGAAGGAACCGGTGGTCGTCAAAAAGGAGCCCGTCGTCGTTAAGAAAGAGCCGGTCGTCAAAAAGAAGGAACCCGTAGTCGTTAAGAAAGAGCCGGTGATCGTCAAAAGAGAACCGAAAAAAGAGCCGAAGAAGGTCGTGCGTCCCAAGCCCGTAGCCAAAAAGGTCGTCAAGAAAGAACCGCCGAAGCGCAAGCTGCCGGTTCTGCCGTGCAAGAACAACTCGTGCGACCTTACCGAGTATCGCCGTTTCGCGGCCGCCCTGAAGCGAACCTGCTATCGTTCCGGCATGCCCGACGTGCTCATCAAGCATTGCTTCGAGAACTTCGTGACCATGGATCTTTCCCTCCCCCGGCAGAAAGAGATCTTCTATTTTCTCCGTTTCGACAGCAAGAACTACTACGAACGCCTCTCCGGCCTGCGCTACTTCGAGGAGACCTGTTATAAGTTCAAGCCGGTCCTGGAACTGGGCGAATCCATGCTGAAGGACCCTCGCTTCGGCATCACGCCCGAGCAGAAGTTTCGCATCCGCTCGGGACTGGAAAAAATTAAGTCCTGTACCAAACGAACGGGCTACATGAACGGCACGGGAGAATACGAATGGCGCGTGGGCGGCGTCCCCGCCTTGCGATTTACGTTACTCGAAAGTAGCTTAGATCCACGCCCGAGATTTTAACTTCCTTTGCCTCGAACTCGTACTTCTTGATTTCATCGCCGCAGGCTTCCCGTAACTCGGTGGTGATCAAGGTCTCATAGGGATCGGCGATGTCTTCCCCCAGCTTCGAGGCCATGTTCACGGGATTGCCGTACATGTCGTTCCCGAAGTCCAGCACCAGCCCCCAGGACAGCCCGTGGCAGGCGATGATGCTGTTGGTATCGCTCTTGTCCTGGTTGTATTCCTCCAGGCGCGCGTGCATCTCGCGGGAGGCCCGCACGGCGCCCTCGGGCGTATCAAAGGCGATGAACAGGTTGTCCGCCTCGGCCTTCACCAGCCGCCCGCCGTGCCCGGGAATCACGGGGAGCACCAGCTCATGCTGTTTGGCAATCAAACTGAGAAAATGAATGATGCCGTATTCCTTGGTAATGCGCGAAAAGCCGCTCATGTCCGAAATCAGGATGGCCAGCTCTCGCCCGTACTCGTTCCAGATTTCCGTATCGATCTTTTCCATCTCCTCCCGGGTACTGTCGTTGCCCAGGCGATGCAGCAGTCTTTCCTGAATTTCACCATTCATGGATGCATGGAACGCGGAAAACAACGGCGGCGCAAGGAAATAACGAAAAAAAGCCCGGGAGCTTTCACCCCCGGGCTTTTGCCATCACTGTTTTTCAGTCTTGATTCAGGTTGGTTTATTTGAGCTGTCGCCCTTTGTACCACCAGCCTTGATTCCAGAGACACCAGCCGTTGTGCTTCCAGCCGCTGCACTTACGACTCTTAATCTTAAAGTGCGGAGTAGGCTTACATACGATTTTGTTTCCGGAAGCCTCGAATACGAAGCGATAGGGCACCGGGCACTTGTCCCGCACCAGGCGACGCACGCGAACGTGGTACGAGGATTCGGCTACGACGCAGTAGTTACCCCACTTATACTTACCGCTGCCGGAGCAGTTATGGCGCTGAATCGTGGGATCCCAGTTGGACTGGCATACGATTTTGCCGCTCTTGTAGACGCCGCCGATTTTCGAATGGGGCACGGGGCACTTGTCTTCGATGAGCTTGCGAGCGCTGTACCACTTGCCGCCGTCGCGAGATTTGATGCACCAGCCATTGTACTTCGTGCCGTAGCTGGAGCAGTTGCGATTCTGAATGTTCGTGTGGGGCCAGGCCTTGCACACGGACACGTAGTTTTGAACGCCGTAGGAGGTATTCTTGTACTTCGTGCCGACTTTCTCGCGTCGGGGACCGGTCACGGGCACCGCCATGGGGCAAGCTTCCGTGTAGCTGGAGTGATCGATGCCGGAATTGGAAACGCTGTTGGAGAGCGCCCGGCGATTGGGATTGTGAATACGTTCCCACATTTGCACGAAGTTCTCGGCCGCGTTTTCCAGCACATGGGTTTGCACGCCCAGTTTGTTCAGGTCGCGAATCAGGTTCTTGGTGTGGCCGACGTGGGCCAGGCCAATCAAGTCGTAGTCATTGTTCAGGCCATTGGAGCGACTGCCCTGCGCGGACTGTCCGGACTGACGCTCGCTCTTGACTTTCGTGGCACCGCAAGCCCAGGTAATGGGCGCGTTCACGCCGACCGTACCGCTCCACTTGGAGGAACCGCTGTAAAAGCGGGGTCGCGCTTGCGCGATCATGCCGGTCATGTCCAGACCGAAGCCCAGCTTCGCGCCGTAGCCGCTCGTGCCCAGCACATAGGACTGCGCGAAAGAGCGCGAAGAGCCGTGGCAGTTGTTGGCTACGCCGGCCGGGTTGTAGGTCTTAACGCGATCCGGTCCGGTGCGCAGACCGATGACGCCGCCGGTTTGCTTGACTTTTTGAACCGTGTAGTACGGCAGCTTTTTCTCATCCGCTTTCTTTTCGTAAAACAGGTCGCGGAAGTGCGCGTGGGATACGAACATGGGATAGTATTTGTTTTGCCTGGCGATATTATAGACCGAGTTGGTGCCGCGCTCGGAGAGGTGCGCCACGTCCACGATCATCTTGCGAGCCATGAGTTCGCGCACCAGTTGATCTCCCAGGGAGGTCAGACCGCGCACATTGTGCTTACGCGAATCCTTTTGAATGGCCGTAATGTTCTTGAGGGCCGAGACATTGCCTTTCAGAATGGAAGGCGCGTTGGTAATCGCGTTGTCGATGAACGTAAAGATGTCGAACATCACGTGAAAGAAAGCCGGGCCGCCGACATTGTTGTCGATTTCGTGCACGATTTGGAAAGAGCGCACGCCCAGATTCTGCAGCGTGTCGAGGCGCGCCTTAACGTTCGCCCAGCTGTTGTCGGACTTGGAACCCCAGATTTTGGAGGCTTCCACGGCCAGAATAACGGCCATCTTGCCCTGCTGAATAATGCTTCGCGCTTCCTGGGGCGTCTCGGCGATTTGATACCAGCTTGCGTTCTTCGCCGCGAAGTCGTGAGCGGCGCGCAACTGACGCTTGATGTTCACCATGTCGTCGCACTGCTTGGACTGGTCCTGGGGATTCGCCAGCAGGTCCGCGAGCACCTCGCTATTGGTATTGTTCTTGGGCAGAATGGCGCAGAACATATCGAAGTTCACGGCGGACATAACGAACAGGCGCATGCCGTCCTGGTGAGCCTTCTTGAGCCAGCCTTCCCAGTAACCCTGGTGGGTGGTCGTAATCCAGACCGGCCAGTGCTTGTAGCGCTTGGACGAATCGGAATGATAGCCATGGGTCTTGAAATGGTGCATGCCCAGGTCGGGCTGGCCCATCAGGGAACCCGCGATGGGCAACCAGGATACGGCGTGATTCCCGCCGCTACAGGAGCGCACGGCCACGCTCTCGGCGCCCTTGTGACTGCCCCACATGAGGCGACCGCCGAAGCCCATCTGCCCCATCTGGTGCGCGTGGTAATCGGCGAAACCCGAAACGCTACCCAGTGAGAATGGGAACGGAGTGGCCAGGGACCTGGAGAGAGTCTGGGCGCTCGCGCCGGAGAAGGCGGTAGCCAGACTCACAATGAAAATTCCGGCGATTCGATATATCGACGGATTGTTTTTTATAAACATTCGAATTCCCCCTCTTTGAACACTGAAACTCGGAGAACTTTCTCGCTCTCTTTGAGTATGTTAAATTAGATCGCTGAACGAAGCCTTCACGAATGGTCTCCCTCGTGATACTTCTGAATATCTTGTAAGGGAATATTGCAAATGTCGTACCCGTGACGGAGAAAGTTGTCCTGGATGCGATTTTTCTTTTCTTTCTTCCATTCGTGGCCTTCCTGACGCTCACAGAGGCCTTCAATCGCCCAAGGCAGCAAAAAAAGTCGCCAAGCGCCACTCAAATTGTCGGAACTCCGACAAATCGACGCTTATATGGCGACGATATATCGCCACAGACCGGGCTTTGACGATATATCGTCGCCATTATTTCGTCGCACGCTTCAATCAGCACGTTCCGCCCAGCAATGAGACATAATCCGGGATAGGCCACGGTTTCGTGCGCCGAACACTTTGATATTAAAGCGAATTTGCGCCGGTATTCCTTTGCCTGTCTGTTGTCGCCATCAGGTCGGGGCACGCTCGCGCCCGGAACCCGCCGAAGCAAACGAGCAAAAGCGAACGAGAGCTCCCGCACAAACAGTGAACACATATCGCCCGCCAAAAGCTTCAAGCTTGAAGCAGTTGGCGAGCAAAGGGCCGGAGCTGGTCCGGCGGCGCGAGCGGTGGAAATGAAGATTGGAGGCGATTATTGGCGGGAGGCGTCGTTACGGCGACGAACTTCAAGGACGGCGAGGGAGCGTTTCTTGCGCTCATCTATTTCCTTGAGCACCTTTTGATTGTGCTTGAGCACCAGGGTGTATTCCTTGATGGTCTTTTCCGGCCACTGATCGCGTTCTTCTTCCAATAGATAACGCACAAGCTGGAGGCGATCCAGAATTTCCTTCTTTTTGGCCGCATAGTAGGCCTCGATATCGCCTTCGCTGGCTTTGCCGGCGGTGATGTTGACGCTCAAGGCCTCCAGGGCGGCCTTCTTCTGCTTCTTGCGCTTCTGCTCCTCCGGCGAATAGGGCCGAGGAATCAAATCATTCTCGGGAAAGCGCGCGTGCAGATCGCTGATGCGCTGAATCTCGGCCTCGGTGTATTTCTTGCCGGTTTGCGGATTCACGGCATCCTTCATCACGGCATAGCCCTGGGCGATTTGGCGGTCCGAACCCCCACCGCTGAAACCCTTCGTCCAGAAACGCGAATCAAAAATACCCGGCTGTTCCTTGCCGCTGTACTTGCGCGCGTCTTCCGGCGTCAACGCCATGAAGATGGCGACGATTACGAGAAACGAAATAAAAGATAACGCATAGATAAGTTTTTTATTGAGCATGAACTCCCTCCCATGGCCGAATGGTCCGGCATTTGCATAACATTTACATACGTTGACAACAGATTGTGTACGGATATTTCAAATTACAGGTTGAACTTCAATCCCATGGGCATAAAAAGCGAATCATTTCCCATGACCACGCGGGATTTTGATCAAACATGTAAGCTATAGATAT
>CAZGYS010000141.1:0-3717 GCA_964530305.1 uncultured Leptospiraceae bacterium | reverse complement strand
GCCATCAGGGAACGGAATGAGGACGGGACGTAAAACCCGACGAGAATCCGGAGAGAAAGAAGAGTCAGAAGAGACACACGGGGGAAACAATGACGGAAGCATTGAAAGGAAATCGCGGAGGCACTACGCGCCTCATACTACTATTACTCATACCGGCGGTGCTGGCGTTCTGGATGAACATCGGCTTTCACTACATCGCGCCCTTCCAGGGCGGCTTCCTTCTAAAATGGCTGCCTACCGGCCTGCTGGCCCTGCTGGTTTACCTGCATCGCGAAAGCGTGCCGGGCTTCTTTTTGTTCGCGGCGCTGCTTCTGCAGAGCGTGGGCGATGTAATCCTTGATTTCGATCGCATCGGCTACGTGCTTCCGTCCATCGGCTTCGTCGTCATCGGTCATGTTTTTTACAATATCACCTTTCTCCGGGACCGTTCGTCTTTTGCGGACATCAGCACCGGTCGCAAGGTCCTCATGGGCGTGGTCGTCCTCTATTCGGTGAGTTTCGCCGCTTACCTGGTCATGCATCTCAAACCGGTCATGCTCGTCCCGGTCATGCTCTACAGCGTGGCCCTGACCGGCGTTGTCGTGACCTCCATCCTGGCCAATTACAAGACCATCTGGATCACGGTCGGCACGCTCATCTACGTCGTCACCGACTCGACCCTGGCCTATCACATCTTTATAGATAGAATTCCGGGTGAACACTTCATCACCTGGCCCATCTACATCGGCGGTCAGGTCCTGATCGTCTACAACTACCTGAAAGAAAAAACACAGTAACGGAAGGGAATGCAAATGTTCACGCGAAATACCATACGTTTCCCGGCGATTCTGCTCACGGCGATTGCCCTGAGCCTGACCGCCGGCGCATGCAACAACAATGACGGCGAAGTGCTGGCCGCCTATCAAGGCGGCGATATTCAGCGAGGCGATTTTCGCTTCTTCTTCAGTTTGAATCGCGCTCCGGAACGGCACTCGGGGAAGCACGTGCACGATTCGCCTCCGGGCGGCCACGCGGGCACGCCCAATCAGGAACGCCTTCTGATTGAGTACGCCAGGCTGCGTCTGGCGGCCGAGGAAGCGCGCAAGCGCGGCCTGGAAAAGAGTGAAAACTTTAAGAAACTTCTGGGCGGCATTGAGGAGCGCTCCGTCATCGAAGGGCTCATTCGCTTTCTGGACCGGGAGCACCAGGGCGATGATCGCTACTACTATATCATGGACGTGCAGCACCTCTACATCAAGTCACGCCCCGCGGGCCACGCGGCCCTCATGAAGAAACACCTGGACTTTCTAAACTCGAAGGACGCGAACGATCCGGCCATCGACGCCTATATTCGCGAACACCATGAGCTCAAGGCATACCGCGCGGCCGGTGGTCGCCAGGTGCCCGTGTGCGAATCTTGCGGTTTCAAACTGTATTCGTTCATGACCGGGGCCCTGGAGCACGAGCCGTTGAATCGCTTCACCCTGGTTCGCAATATCGCCGGAGGCGATTGGTTGATTCGCAAAACGGGCGGGCGTCTCCTGCGCGGAGGCGGTTTGAAGGACTTTTACGCGGACTACCTGACGAAGCAGGCGAAAACCGCCGGCGAATACCTCAAGGGCGTAACCGACGCGGAAACGAAAGCCCGCGTTAGAAAAGTGATCCCCCTGGAAGCCGCGACCATAAAAAAGAAAGCCGAGGAACTGGCGGGCTATGTGTCCGACGAAACCGCGCGCAAGGTCGGTCTGAACAACTTTCGCGCGGTTAGTTTGGAGCTCGCGCGCTCGGCGAAATTCAAGTTGTATCCCATCGCCCGCATCCCGGCTCCGGACCCCAAAAATCCCCGTTCCTACTTCGCGAAAATTAAGCGCGATTTCAAACCCGATACGCCGCTGTTTTCCATGAACGGCAAGGACTATACCTATGCCGAACTGAACGCCGCGGCGCCCGCCGGCGCATTTACGAAGCGGCAGCAATTGGAAGTTCTCAGCCTGGTGTATCTGCATCGCCTCTGGAAATCACGGCCCGAATACAAGCGCATGCGGGCGTCGGCCCTGTTTCGTCGCGTGCGCGCGCATCGCCTGAACGAAATGCTGGCCTTGCAATTGTACAAGGATTCGCTCAAGGGCATGCACGTGGACTGGAGCCAGATCAAGCGACGCTATTCCGGCTCTTCGGCGAAGGGACATTCAGTGCACTCCCACGACGGCTCCCTGCGATCGGCCTACGCGAAGCTGGATAAACTTCGCGCGGAACTCGTTCAAAAGTACAAGCTGAAGATTCATCGCGATCGCTTGAAGGCGAACGTGATCTAGAAGATACCAGTGGCTGTTATGTACACTTTTTCGTATTCGCTTTCCGCTTGATCTTTTCCTGATTACGTGCTAGAAATCGCGCCTCCGCCCGCCCCAGTTACAGGGTCCCACCCTGGCCGGGCGCGGTCCATGCACGATATATCATCCCTGCCCTCCCGACCAGGGCGGGATCGTTTAAATGGGTTTTGGAGACGATTTTTCGAGTCGGGGCGAGATGAGTCGCCGGAAGGGGTTATTGTTTGGAGCTTTTCCAGTGCCAGAGACCCCAGAGGGAGAGGGCGGAACAGACCCAGATAACGGTGAGGGTCGCCGGATCCAGGGTGTGGCCGAACGCGTGAAATGAGACGCGTTCGATGAACGCCCGCAGGGCGAGCAGGGCAAAGAACAAAAGAATACCGATAGCAAACTTACGGACCATAAACAACCTCAAAAGACGTCGCGCGCCGATTCCAGAAAATGGAATCCTTCCGCCGTCGTCCATGCATTCTCGGCGCCCCCGATTTCTGGTTGTCCCGGAGCAATCCATCCGGGATACCGTCACAAAATCCCAACGCAATCGCAGGCTAAAATGAGTTCTAAAATCATCTATACCTTGACCGACGAGGCGCCCTACCTGGCCACCTATTCCTTCTTGCCCATTATTCAGGCATTCGCCGGGACCTCGGACGTGGCAATCGAAACCCGAGACATCTCCCTGGCGGGACGCATCATCGCCAATTTCCCCGAAAACCTTACGGCCGAACAGAAGATCGGAGACGCCCTGACCGAACTGGGTGAACTGGCCAAGACCCCCGAAGCAAACATCATCAAGCTACCCAATATCAGCGCCTCCATTCCCCAGCTCAACGCGGCCATCAAGGAGCTGCAAGAGCACGGCTACAAGGTTCCCGATTATCCCGAGGATCCGCAAAACGACGCGGAAAAAGAAATCAAGGCTCGCTACGCGAAAGTGCTGGGCTCCGCCGTGAATCCCGTGTTGCGGGAAGGCAATTCGGATCGCCGCGCCGCCAAGCCGGTGAAGGAATACGCGAAGAAGAATCCCCACAAGATGAAACCCTGGCCGGACGTATCCAAAACGAAAGTGGCCCACATGCAGTCGGACGATTTCTACGGCAGCGAAAAGTCGGTCGTACTGGACGCGGCCACCACCGTGAAAATCGAGCTGGAAGGATCCGACGGAAACACGACGGTTCTGAAAGAGGGCCTGCCCATGCAAGCGGGAGAAGTCCTGGACTCCACGCGCATGAGCAAGAAAGCCCTGCGCGAATTCTTCGAGGAACAGGCGCAAGAGGCCAAAGCCGCGGGCGTATTGCTTTCGCTGCACCTCAAGGCCACCATGATGAAAATTTCCGACCCGATTCTGTTCGGGCATTGCGTCACGGTTTACTACAAGGACGTCTTCGAAAAACACGCGGCTACGTTT